>DASVUA010000652.1:0-3986 GCA_036387295.1 Thermoanaerobaculia bacterium
GCTCCCGTCCCTTACCGCCATCATGATCTCAGGCCGCACTCAGAATGTGCACGCAATGCAAGTACGACGTCAGGCCTGCATCCTGGCCTTGATGACTGTGTTCTTTGGTCAACCCGCAATCGCGTCGGATCCGCACGTGCGCGTCTCCGACGCGCACGGCGCCACTGCGGCGGCCATCGAGGAGGTGATTTTTCGTGACCCCGCCTCATTCGATCCGTTGTTGGAGTCTGGCGAGCTGCAGTGGGCAGTCACGTTCCGCTGCCGGCCTGCCTACGATCGCCCGGAGTACCAGGTGTCACTCGTGAAGCATCACGACGGCCGGGTGGAAGCATTTGCGATCGAGCTGACTGCGTCGTCTATCGCCACGCAGCTGCAAAAGATTCGAGAGTCCACCCCCGGCGCCACGCCGGAAGAGACCGTTCAGGCCATCTCTCGTCGTGAGTGGGTTGTCGGAGGCAGAACGAACCGCGATGTGTCGCGACTGGCGCGAGAGTTCGAGCGATTGTCGATGCGCGTTCAGCGCCCCGACGGAATGTTCGTGGATCGAACGACCTATCGTTTGTGGTCGCGAACCGCGTCACAAGAACTGTCTGTGCTGATCGCGGTGAGCTCTTCTGGTGAGAACAGCGACGCGTTGATCCAGTGGCTGCAAGCGGTCAGCCGTGCTGTAGGGATCACAGTAGCGCGGTCCGCCACTGCGGAGCCTCGGGGGACAGGCGACGCTGCGAAACTGGAGCACCTCATCAGCCGCTATGTCGCGGCGGAATCGTCAGCCGAGTACGAAGGCGTATTCGCGCTGCTGTCGGAACGATACCGGCAAGAACTCCGCAGCGAGTACAGAGTCGCTACCGGCCGTGACTACAAGCGATTTCGCGAATCCTCTGAAGCCCGCTGGTACGGTTTTTCCGAAGTCAGACGAGATGCTCGTCCAGACCGCCGGTTCGAAATCACACTGAATGCCACCGTCGAAGAGAACGGTGAGCGTGAGACAAACGAGGTCCGATTGACTGTGATCTGCGATCGTCAGTGTGCAATCGACGCTTGGGATTACTGACGTTGCGACGCTCTCCTGCAGTTCAGAGAGTATGGCGACGCGGCGTGTTGCACCGAGGCTGAATGCACGGCGAAACGCGCGTTCAGTTTGGAGTGCGGCGACGGCAGTCGCCGCTTTCACTGCGGAGGCGGCGGCCTCCGCTTGTTTCCCGTGTGCGGCAGCTGGCGCTGCCGCAGTCAGAGCGGCGACTGGCGTCGCCGCACTCCACATGTGCCGGCGCTCAGAACAATCGCATTTGGGGCTTGTGTTTGAGGAACTCGGCGCGGTGTCCGCGGCGGCGTAGTTCTTCGGCGAAGCGTCTGGAGCCGTGTGTGACGTAGATGACGCTGGCGGCGCATCGGTCTGCGAATGCGAGCAGTTCGTGAAAGTCGGCGTGGTCGGAGAGCGGGAGGCCGTGATCGGCGTCGCGGGTGCCGTGCAAGGCCCAGCCGGTCAGCGCGATGGTCTCGCGCCGCGCGATGCGCGCAATGTCGCGCGTCATGTGCGGCGGGACGATGACGGCTTTCGCACGGACATCGGTCGTACTGCGGTGGCCGAACAGCGATGACTGCCTCCCCCACACCTCGTATGACCCGAGGGCGACGCCGTTCGCTTCGTAGATCGCGGAAATGCGCGCCACGGTTTCGTGCATGACGAGCGGAATGGCTTCGTCGCGCAGCATCGCCGCGACCTCCTGCGCTTTGCCGAGCGAATACGCGAGCAGCACCGCCGTCTTGTCGCGCGCGAGGATCTGCCGCACGAGCGTCGCCAACCGTGCACGCAGTTCTTCACGAGGCGGGAACGTCCATTCGGGACCGCTGCCGTACGTCGACTCCATGATCACCGTGTCGCCCCGCGGCACGTCCGCCGGTTCGGCGGTGTACGACGGCTGGAGACGAAAATCGCCGGTGTAGACGAGCGAGCCGCGTGCGTTCGCGACGCGGATCATCGACGAGCCGAGCACATGGCCGGCCGGATAGAGCTCGACCGTCCAGTCGCCGACGATGAGCGGCTCGCGATAACCGAGCTCCGTCCCCCGCAGATCGTGGCCGTTGCGCGCGCGCAGGAACGCGGCGGTCGGTTTCGTGGCGATGAAGTGCTCGTGGCGTCCGATGTGATCGGAATGCCCGTGCGAGATGATCCCGAGCTTCCGCGGTTCGGCGGGATCGAGATAGATCTCGCTCCCCGCGAGCCGGATGTCGGGGTCACATTGAAAGAGGTCGCCGAGCATGCCTCAATGAAACGCGGCGACTCGCGTCGCCGCATTGCAAGGAAACGAGCGTCCCGGCGTCACCGGGCGGCTGCTTTCGCGGCCGCGCTCAATCCCTCGGGGTCCGTGGCCGCCGGCAGCGGCTCGCCGGCGAAATGACACGCCGCAAAGTGTCCCGGCTTGTGCTCCACCAGCGCCGGCACCTCGGTCTTGCAGACCGGGAACTGCGCAATCGGGCAGCGCGTGTGGAACACGCAACCGCTCGGCGGATTGAGCGGCGTCGGAATGTCGCCCTTCAGCAGGATGCGCGTCTTCTTCACCGTCGGATCGGGAACCGGAACCGCGGAGAGGAGCGCTTTGGTGTAGGGGTGCAGCGGATCGTCGTACAGCAGACGGCGGTCGGTGATCTCCATGACCTTGCCGAGGTACATGACCGCGACGCGTGTGGAAATGTGCTCGACCACGGAGAGATCGTGGGCAATGAAGAGATACGTCAGTCCGAGCTCGTCCTGCAGATCCTGCAGCAGATTGACGACCTGCGCCTGCACCGAAACGTCGAGCGCGGAAACAGGTTCATCGAGCACGAGGAACTTCGGATTCGTCGCGAGCGCGCGTGCGACGCCGATGCGCTGGCGCTGACCGCCGGAAAACTGATGCGGGAAGCGTTTGCGATAGTCGGCGCTGAGGCCGACTTTCTCGAGCAACTGCGCGACTTTCTCGTTGCGCTGCGAGGCGTTGAGGCCACCGTGGATGATCAGCGGCTCCGCGACGATCGCGCCGACCGTCATGCGCGGGTTGAGCGACGCGTACGGATCCTGAAAAACGATCTGCATATCGCGGCGCATGCGGCGCATGCCGCCGGTATCGAGTCCGAGCAGGTCGGTCCCTTCAAACGAGACCTCGCCGCCGGTCGGTTCGATGAGGCGCAGAATGCAGCGCCCGACGGTGGTTTTTCCGGAGCCCGACTCACCGACGAGGCCGAGCGTTTCGCCGCGCGCTACGCCGAAGCTGATGCCATCGACTGCTTTCACGTTGGCGACGACGCGGCCGAGGACACCGCGCTTGACTGGAAAGTACTTCTGCAGATCGCGCACGATGAGCAGCGGCTCGCCTCGTCCGAGCGGCACTTTCGGTGTCGTCTGCGGCGCAGACTGCTCGTTCGGATCGTGCGTCGGTTTCGCGTCGCGATCGATTTGGCGCGCGGTCTGATCGGCGGTGGTGGTGAGGCCGCCGGTGATGGCCGGAGCGACCTTGTCGTCGCCGGGGATGAAAGGTTTGTCAGGCACGCTGTTCCAGCCTCTCCGGATCTGCTTCGTCGCCGTGCAGGTAACACCGCGCGCTCTGCCCCGCGTTCACCGGCATCAGCGCCGGCTCGTTGCCGAGACAGATGTCCATCACGTCGGGGCAGCGCGGGTTGAACTTGCATCCCTGCGGCAGGTTCGTGATCGGCGGAACCATGCCTTGAATCGTCGGGAGACGCGTCGGGGCCGGGTTGTACGACGAATCCGCTTCGGCACCGGTGCGCGGGGCCGCTGCGGCGGCGAGTGTGGAGCTGGCGCCGGGCAACGATTTGAGCAACCCGCGTGTGTACGGATGCGCCGGATTTCCGAACAGCTCCCGCACCGGCGCGTCTTCGACCACGCGGCCGGTGTACATGACGATGACGCGCTCGCAGAACTCGGCCACGACGCCGAGGTCGTGCGTGATGAGCAGCACGGCGAGGCCGAGCTTCTTCTGGAGCGA
>DASVUA010000653.1:0-9019 GCA_036387295.1 Thermoanaerobaculia bacterium
CGAACGTGCGACGCGACGCGATCCGCTGCGCCAGCGCCGACACGAGGAGCGAGACCGCTGCCCAGACGAGCACGATCGCGGTGCGGCTCGAATCAGGATGCGCGAGACGCAGAGGCACGGCGATGCGCGTCAGTGCGAGCAGCCCCGGGCCGGCGGCCATCATCGCGAACACCATGACGCTGCGTCCTGTGAGGCGTTCCACGCCGAGCGCGAGCGTCGCCACGATCACACAGAACACCGCCCACGTCAGCGGGAAGACGATCCAGACGATCGCCGGCGAATACGAAATGTGCCGGCTTGCGTCGAATGCCACGGCGAGGGCATCCACCACCCCGCAAATCACTCCGAACAGGAATGCTGCGGATATTGTCGAAAACGAGCGATCGATCACTATTTTCCCGGGGATCACTTTCGGTTCTCGGCCAGCCGCCGCGTCACCGAAGGCGAGGATTGTCGCACGCGTGCGTGAGACCGGCTCCGCGTCAGGCGATCTCGTCCTCGAACACTTTCAACGCCCGCGCTGCCGCCTGATCCATGTTGTAGTACTTGTAATCCGCGAGGCGGCCGACAAATAGAACGCTTCCGTTCAGCTTCGTGACTTCGGCCGCATACTTCTCGTAAAGCTCGCGATTCTCATCGCGCGGAATTGGATAATACGCCTCGTTCTTCCCCCACTCGTACGCCTGCGGGTACTCGACGATGATCGTGCTCTTCTTCGGCAGTTTCTGTCCCGACAGGTACTTCTGCTCGGTGATGCGCGTGAAGTCGTACTCGTTCGGATAATTGACCGTCCCGACTTCCTGGTGCCACTCCTGGTCCACGGTCTTGAAGTCGAACCGGAGGCTGCGATACGGCAACTGCCCGTGCATCTGATCGAAATACGAGTCGATCGGGCCGGTGTAGATCATCCGCTTGAAGCGGATCCCGTCCAGGACCTCGCGATAATCGGTGTTGAGCAGGATCTTGATGTTCGGATGATTGGTCATCCTCCGGAACATCTCGGTGTAGCCGTGAACCGGCATGGCCTGGTAGGTGTCCTGAAAATAGCGGTCGTCACGGCTGATGTAGACCGGCACGCGTCCGGTGACCGAGGCGTCGAGCTGCTCCGGCGTGAGATTCCACTGTTTGACGGTGTAGCTGTGGAAGACGTTTCGGTAGACGAAGTCGGCGAGGAACCGGAGATCCGGCGAGGCCCCTTTCATCTGCAGAATCGGCACCTTCTTGCCGAATCCATACTCCGCCAGGAGCAGGTCTTCCAGCTTCGCGGCGTACCGCGGCGGGAAGAGCGCATAGAGCGAGTTCAGGTTGAATGGGACCGGCACCTTCTTGCCGTCCACCACGCCGAGGACGTGGTGAAAGTAAGGACGCCACTCGGTGAACATCGAGAGGTAATCCCAGACCTTTTTCGAGTTCGTGTGAAAGATGTGCGGTCCGTACCGGTGCACGAGCACGCCGTTCTCGTCGTGCTCGTCATACGCGTTTCCGGCGATGTGATTGCGCCGGTCGACAATCAGCACCTTGCGGCCGAGTTGTGACGCGATCCGCTCGGCAAGAATGCAGCCGGAGTAGCCTGCGCCGACGATCAGATATTCGAACATGTTCTCCCCATGGAAAGGCGCAGCGGAGCGTTGGACCGGGGCTCAGTGAGCGGAGTGCCGGGCTCGTGCAACGGCCCGGCTGAGGTCCGGAAAGGCGACGTGAATCATAGCGAAGCGTCGCGGAGGCTGTCCAGATGGCGGCGACGGCCTGCCGTCAGGCGATGCCTCCCCCTGCCGCGAGCGGCAGCTCCGCGGATGCGTGGGCGAAAGCGCCACGAATTACCACTTCATCGCGCCTCACGACGGCGCCGGAAGATCGATTTCACGGTAGGAAGTGGCTGAGCAGTCCCCATGCCTTCGACGTAGCGGTCCTGCGCTGCGCGTCCGACGTACGTCCTCACCCCGCGGACGGGATGTCTCATGTACATCCAGAACCCTTCGAGAACATGCGCCATCGAGAGGAACCCTTCGCGCCGCTGGCGCAGCAGGTTGTGCACGAGCGTGCGGAACAGGAACAGCGCACGCCGCGAGGCGAAGTACCTGTTGACGATCAGCAGCTCGTTGCGGGTGGAGTACGAGACGAGCCGGCGCGAGCTCCGGTTCAGCGCCGCCGCGCGATGATGCACGACGCAATCGGCAAAATATTTGATGGCGATTCCGCGGTCGAGACAGCGGATTCCGAACTCGAACTCGTGCGTATAGAGAAAGAGCCAGTCGGCAAAGCCGCCCACCGCTTCGATGACCGATTTGCGGATGATGGCTCCGCAACCGATGAATCCGCTCCACTCCTGAAGGTGGGTCAGAAAGCCGGTCGTAAACGGACCGCCGACAATCCGGCACGCAAGGATTCCGGTGCCGGGATTCTGCTGGAGAAACCGGATCGCCTCTTTCAGGCCGCTCACCGGCGCACTGTCGTCATCGAGGACGAGGAAGTAGTCACCCCGTCCATTCTCGAATCCCCGATTCCAGCCGGCGATGCCGGTATTGACGTCATTGACGATGAGCCGGACGTGCGGAAACTCCGCCCTAACCATTTCCTTCGTCCCGTCGGAGGACGCATTGTCGACGACGATGACCTCGAATCGCTCCCGCGGATAATCGAGCTCACGGTACAAACCGGCCAGCGTCCGCCGGACTTCATCTCTCCTGTTGAAGGAAAGGATGTTGATCGTGACCACCGGCCACGTTTCCGGAGACTGCACTACAGGCTCACTCAATGGACATACTCATTTCTGGTGCGTCGATTCATTGCTCGAGCAGTCGTCGCCCGAGGAGCATGGCGCGGCCGATGGCCTGATCCATGTCGTAGTAGCGATATTCGCCCAATCGGCCGCAGACGAGCAGTCCGGCCGTGGCGTCGGCAAGCTCACGGTAGCGTTTGTACAATGTGGCGTTCTCGTCGTCGGGGAACGGATACTCGTACAGCTCAGGGTCGGTGGGTGTAAAGGGAGTCTCCTGCGTCAGCACCGTGCCCCGAATCCGGTCGGCGAACGGCTTCGGCATCATCTGTTTCCATTCGAGCGTCCGGATGTGCGCACCGGTGCCGGGATCGGGATTATTGATCTGCCCCGCACCCTGCGCGTAATCGACGTCCGGAAGATACGTACTCTCCCGCTGCTGGCCGCGATACTTGAGGCGGCCGAGGCGGAACTCGAAGAATTCGTCGACCGGGCCGGTGAAGATCAGGCGCTTGCGAGCTTCAAACACGTTCCGGTTGTGGAGATAGTCGAAATTCAGGACCACCGGGATGCCGGCGAGCAGGTTCCGGGTGAACGCCGCATAGCCTTCGCTCGGAATGCCCTGATATTTGTGGCGCATCAGACGCGGCTCGTCGTCTTCGCGGACGTCGAATCGTTTCGCCAGACCGGCCGAAAGCGTCCGCGCTTCTACGCCCCACTGTTTCTCGGAATAGCCTTTTACGAATTTTTCGTAGATGACACGCGGCATGAGCGACAGCGACGCTTCCTCGAAGTTCTCCGGCGTTCCGTGAAACTCCGGCTGCCAGTTCTCACCGACCGCGCGTCGGATGTAGCTTCCGGCAATCGGCCAGTTCTCCTCGCGGCCGTCGACGAGCGACTTCAGCGCCGCCTCATACGGATCGAACGTCGCGAAACGGTTGACGAACGCCCAGATCTCTTCCGAGGTCGTGCGGAAGTAGTGTGGCCCGTAGGTATGGATGCGAATGCCGCTCGGATGGGTATGATCGTGAACGTTTCCGCCGACGTGCGACCGCCGGTCGACCACCAGAACGTCCTGCCCCGCGTCGCGAAGAATGCGCGCAATGACGGCGCCGGTGAGGCCGCTGCCTACGATCAGATAATCCGTCTTCATCGTTGTCTTTCCTCAATACGCATCGAATGCCTCCGCATCTTTCGATGCTCCATTGCCACGGATCGCGCGGTACAGGCGGCCGAGCAGCGTTCCCCGCGCCTGATCGCCGGCCGCGCGCTGCAACGCCTCGCGCGTTCCGCCGCTGAGAAACGTCTGCATTCCGAGCCAGACAATCAGGGCGAGCACCATCGGGCTTCGCCTCACAGCAAACATCAGCGCGAGATAGAAGGCGAAAATCTTGTACTTGCCGGGAAACGCGCCGATCGCCCACAGCACGTCGCGCGCTGAAATGCCGGACGATCCTGACCCCATCAGCTCGAGCAGATGCGAGGCGACGATCGGTTCCGAGCGAAGCCGGGCCTCGCGCCGATTGATGGCGCTCGCATACGAGCGCGGAAATGAGCTCTGCATCGTTTTCCACGCACCGATGTGCGCGCTCCCCACGAGCCAGCGCGGCGTTCCGGTGTCGGCCTTCTCTTCCTGCAGAATCGGCACGTTGTAAACGACCATCCCGTTTTCCGCCGCCATCAGGCGCGTACCAATCACGGTATAGACATGTTTCAGCCCGGCCACCCGATAGGCATCTTTGAGATATTTTCGCGCCTTGTCCGTGCGGAAGATGTTCGCGGACAGGACCTGAAAGCCGTACGGCCGGTACGACTCGTTCAAATAGGCGTGCGGCGTATGGATGCTCGTGAGGTCGGGAAGATCCACGGAGTCGAGCGCCACGAGATGGACGGCGTCGGCCTGTTCGCCTTCGAGACGGGCAAGAAGCGCCGGAAGGAGCGTCGTGTCGACCGGCGTGTCATCGCCTAGAAGCCAGCACCAGGTACCGGTGGAATGCTCGATGACCCGCAGGTAGTTAGCGTCGCACCCGAGATTCGACCCATTGTGCAGCGCCGAAACGTACGGCGTCGTCGCACACACCGCCGCCAGCCGCTCGGCCGTTCCGTCGTCGCTGCCGTTATTCACGACCAGGACGTTGAGGCGCTCCGATAGATGCGGAATCAATGCGTCGATCGACCGCATCAATGTGTCGCGGCGATTGAACGTAGGGATTCCGATCGTCAGTGTGGCCATCAGGGGAGCTTCAAAGATTGGACGCGACCCAGGAGATCATCTTCCGGACGCCTTCTTCTTTCGAAAGAGCCGGCGACCAGCCGAAGCGAGACGTGGCCTTGCCGATGTCGGCGACGAAGACTTTCTGGTCGCTGACCCGCCACGGCAGCCGCTCATATCGCAGCGATACGTTCAGTGTCTGCTGGAGAAATTCGAACAATTCGAGCAGTGAAAAGCTGTTCGCCATCCCGCCGCCGATGTTGAAGGCTTCTCCGGCCGCGCTGTCGACATGCTCGATCGCCGAGAAGTAGCAGGAGACGAGATCGTCGGAGAAAAGGACGTCGCGCACCTGCTTGCCGTCGCCGGAGATGGTGAACGGCGTCTGCTCCCCTCGGCTTGACTCGAGCGCTTTTTGTACGAACCAGCCGACCCAGCCCTGATCGTATGTACTGAACTGGCGGCCGCCGAAAATCGACGAGTGGCGGAACACGATCGTCTTGAGGCCGAACATGCGCGCATAGTCGAGCATGTACTGGTCGGCGGCTCCTTTCGAGCAGCCGTAAGGGCTCTGGAATCCGAGGGGGATCTGCTCGTCGAATCCGTTCGGATGATTCCGCGCCACATACCGGGTGGCCGTTTCATCGTACTCGACGGACTCGAGGTCGCCGTACACCTTGTTGGTCGACGAGTACGTCACAATCGTCTCGGGAGCGAATTTGCGAACCGCTTCGAGGACATTGTGGCCGCCGATGACGTTGGTCTCGAAATCGAGCCGCGGATTATCGAGCGAGGTGGTCATCGCCACCTGCCCGGCCAGGTGAAAAATCACGTCCGGCCTGCTCTGGCGCACCGCCTGCTCGACGTCGTTCTGCGAACGGATGTCGGCGTGCAGGAACTTGAAGTCGCCGCGCGTCTTCAACCAATTGAGGTTCTGCGAGCTCCCCTCGCGGTACAGACTGTCGAAAACGAACAGCTCTCCGGAACGGGACAGGACTTCGCTGGCGAGATTGCTGCCGAGAAAGCCGCAGCCGCCGGTGATCAGATAACGCATGACGCGATTCGCTCCATCTCGGATTGTATGGTTCTGGCGATGCCGTCGTTCAACGCCGTCGCGGGATTCCAGCCGAGCGCGCGGATTCTCGCGTTGTCGACCTTCGACTCCATGACTTCGTTGGCGCGGTATGGCACAGCGCCGAACTTCAGCTTTGTAGTGGTGTTCTGTGTGAGCCGCTGGATGAGCGTCACGAGGTCGCGGATGCGAATCGTCGCGCCGCTGCCGACTTCGAAGCGGTGCATCCCCGGTCCGGCATCTTCGGCGAACGTGAGCACCCGCTCATACGCATCAACGACGTCGTCGACGTAGATGAAGTCGCGCAACTGTTCACCCGCGGTCAGCTCGATCTCTACTGCACCTCGGAGAAAATCGGAAATCAGACGTGCAATGAACTTCGACGGGTCGTCGAGCGGCCCATAGAAGTGCTCGAGCTCGACGTTCACACAACAGATCTGCGTCGAAAAGCCCTCCAGCCATTCGACGAACTGCTTTTTCGAACGTGCGTATGCGCTGACGCGGCGCTCGAGGGTTGTATCGGTGTTGATGAATCGCCGGACTCCATGTGCGGTGCCGTGCTCGAGCAGCGTCAGCGGCAGCATGACGTTCGCGGCGAGCATGCCGGAGGGGCTCGGCGGCGTCTGGCGTCCGTAATCAGTCGCACAGTGAACGATCGTGTCGATCGGCGTTTCCTCGAATAGCTGGCGCACCGGCGTACGATCGACGTCGTGCAGCCGGATGCGATCGAGGACGTTCGCGAGGCGAGCCGTATTCGAGCTCGTGCGTACCAAGGCCACAACATCGGCATTTCGCTCGACGAGGCGTTGGACCATGCGGCTGCCTAGAAATCCCGTGGCGCCGGTCAGGAGGAGCGTTTTGCTCACGTGCGGCTTCCGGCGTCAGGAGAGATCTGCGTCTTGAGCGACGTGCCGCGAGCGGTCTTGTACGCATTGAGCGTGCGATAGCTGAGTCGCGGGAACCGCAGCATCATTCTGTAGACCCATCGCGCCATACGGTGCGCCGGCCGCCGCTCGTAGTAATAAAGGCGGGAGCACATCTGATCGTAAAGGTAAAGCGAGCTCTCGGTATCGCCTGTGCGCACGCTCAACAGGAGCAACTGCAGGACGAACACCCGAATGTGCGGAATGCTGTCGAGCATTTTCCTCGCGAGGGGCCGCCGCACCGCAGACGGCATGTCCATGTCGAGCACGGTCATGACGCCGAGGCCGAGAACGATGCGCGACCACTCCTGGTTTTTCGCCGGCTCGTTCCAGTCGACGATCTGCCGTTCTGAAAGGCAGCAGACACCGTTCTCCTTCAGCGCCGCCAGGACCAGCACAAAGTGCGAGGCGAGGGAGTTGGCATGGTTCAGACCGAGCCGGAGGTATGGCACGACCGCCGGGGCATGATAGACCGACGTCGAGACAAACAGCGTGTGCCAAAACTCGTCGAGACGCTCGACGAAATCAGCCGTGCCCCTCGTTACGATCGTCTTGTCCCGTGCGTACAGTTGCGACGAGAAGTGAAAGACGACGGCGTCGCTTTGTTTGTCGATTTCCTCGTTGATGATTCGAATGGCGTCAGGCCGGACCGTGTCATCGTCGGACAAAACCCACAACCATTCGGTGCGGCAGAGCTCGAAGCAACGGAGGATGTTGCCTACCAGGCCGAGATTCGCGACATTCCGCACGATCTTCCAGTCGACATGCGGATGACGCGCGAGCAACGGCTCGACCGTATCGCGAACCGGACGAGGCGATTTGTTGTCGACGATGAGCAGCGTACAGTCGCGAGTGAGCTGAGGCAGCAGCGGTTCGAGGCTCCTCAGCAGGACATCGTTACGGTCGTACGTCGGGATTGCGATCGTCAGGCGTTGCATGGGTCATGAGTCCTTCCGGGGAGGCCGCGCGCGACGCCGGCGCGTGCCAGACGCGCCTGTTCCGCATGAAGATCCGAGTGATGACTCCCGTACCCACGACCGTGATGGCGAGATAACCGAACGCCATGCCGGATGCGCCGTATTTCCGACCGAGAACGAGGGTCGAGACGGTATAGCAGCACGCAAAGAGCACGGACGTCCCCAGCAGCGGTTCCTCTTTATGCGCCCGAAGGTAGACCGCCTCGGCGAATACGACGTGGTTGAGGATCGTGGCCAGCGCAAAACAGCCGAACGGCAGCGGCGCGATGACGCGCGAGGCCCATGGATGATGAAATTCGGAGAGGCTCCAGACGAGGATCGTGACGGCGGCTGCGCCGAGGCAAACAACGACCGTCGATTGATAGAGCGACGGGAAAAACAGAGCATCGAGCCGGTCGTATGCTTTTTGCCGGATCAGCACGCCGAAGCTCGGCGCTTTGGTCGAGATCCAGGCCATTCCGACGGCGCCGAGCGCTCCGGTCAGACTGAGGCTCATCCCCATCTGGCCGGCCGCGACTGGACCGTGGAACGCGAACAGGACGGGATTGAAGAGCTGAAAGATCAGATATCCGCTCAGCCAGCTCGCGGCGACTTTCCACTGCAACGGCCACACTTCCGTCCGCCACGCGATGGCCGCTCCTCCGGTCACGCCCGACACGAGGTCGAGGAGCGGCGCCCGCTTTTTCCACCACAGCCAGGCGGCAATCCAGGCAGAGATCGAGAGGTACAGCGCGGCCGCGGCGTAGAGGCGGAACCCGAGGCAGAGGCAGAGCCACAATGTGCCGCTTCCGATGACGCTCTGCAGAAAACGCATCATTGCGACATCGGCCACGAGACCGCAGCCTTCGAGGATCGCCTGCAGCGGACTCAGAAGAAGAATCACGGCTGAGGCGAAGACGATCAGGCTCCAGGGCGTCCGCCACGCAAGCTGCGCGGCCTCGACCGGCCGCTGTGCGAAAAAGAACAGCCCTGCCGGCAGTACGACTGCAATCATGAGCACGGCCGCCGCCGCGTACCAACGGACAGCGCCCCTCAGCAAAGACCGCAGGCGATCCTTACTGACGGGGTCGCCGGTGAGCAAACCCTCCGGCGTCCATTCGAGAGCCGCTTTCTCATGACTCG
>DASVUA010000654.1:0-1651 GCA_036387295.1 Thermoanaerobaculia bacterium
ACCAGGATCTGCTGCACGAGATGCCGATCGACGCGATGCAGAGCCACGATCTGATTTCCGTGAGCTGGGGCCTCGGCAGCCACGGCACCGAGAAGCTCAAGCGAGTGTTCGACGTCATCGCCGCGGCCACCGGGCTGCTGCTGGCGACGCCGATTCTCGCGATCGTGGCGATCGCGGTCCGCGTCACCAGCCGAGGCCCGCTGCTGTACCGGCAGACGCGCGTCGGCCGGTTCGGCGAACCGTTCGAAATCCTGAAATTCCGCACGATGCGGATGGACGCGGAAGCAGACGGCCCGGTGTGGGCGCGCGAAAACGACGACCGCGTCACGCCGGTCGGCCGCTTTCTCCGCCGCTCGCGCTTCGACGAATTGCCGCAGCTGTGGAACATTCTGAAAGGCGAGATGTCGTTCGTCGGCCCGCGTCCGGAGCGTCCGGAGTTCGTGCAGAGCCTCGAGCGCGACATCCCGTTCTACCAGCTCCGCCACCTCGTGCCTCCCGGTCTGACCGGATGGGCGCAGATCCGCTACCCGTATGGCGCCAGTGTCGCCGACGCGCGGCGGAAGCTCGGGTTCGACCTCTACTACGTCCGCAATTACGGCCTCCGCTTCGATCTCGGCATCTGCCTGAAGACCGCGGTGGCCATGGCGCGCGGCTCGCGCTGACGCGGCCGTTTCGCGCGGTACGATTCGCGCGCCCCGCAATGCGAATCCTTCAGGTCATCACACGCGGCGACGAGATCGGCGGAGCACAGATGCACGTGCTCGAGCTTGCGAAAGCGCTCGTTGCAGACGGGCACGAGGTGCTGGTCGCGATGAGCCGGGGAGTGGCACTCGCGGAGCCGCTCATCGCCGCGGGAGCGCGCGTCGCGCAGTCCCCGACGCTCGGCAAGAACATCAATCCGGCCGCCGATTTCGCGAGCTTCCGCTTTGTCCGCCAGGTGATCCGCGATTTCCGTCCCGACGTCGTCGCGACCCACTCCAGCAAAGCGGGCGTCATCGGGCGACTGGCGGCGAAGCGAGAGCGCGTGCCGTGCACGTTCACGGCGCACGGCTGGGCATTCCACGAACAGGTGCCGCTGCTCGCGCGATCGATCTATCGAACGGTCGAACGTGCAATGGCGCCATTCGCGAACCGGATCATCTGCGTCTCGCGCTACGACCACGCATTGGCGATCCGCGCCGGCATGGCGGCCGGCCGGCTGGTACACATCGCCAACGGCATCGCCGACGTCCCGCAATCCTCGAGGAGCCTCCCGGGGCAGCGCGATCCCGTCAGGATCGTGATGGTGGCGCGTTTCGCGGTCCCAAAAGACCACACGACGCTGCTGCATGCGTTCCGAAAACTCACCGGTGCAGAGCTTCATCTCGTAGGCGACGGGCCGCTTCTCGACAGCGCGAAACAACTGGCCGCCGATCTCGGTGTGGCGGGCCGCACCACGTTCCTCGGCGCGAGGAACGACGTCGTGCAGATTCTCGCGGACAGCGATATTTTCGTCCTGCTCTCCGGTCGCGAGGGGATGCCGATCTCGACCCTCGAGGCGATGCGCGCCGGTCTGCCGGTCGTGATGTCGGACGTCGGCGGCGCGGGCGAGACGATCGAGGACGGCGAGAGCGGATTCCTCGTTCCGCGCGCAGACGCCGGCGCGGCCGCG
>DASVUA010000655.1:0-5048 GCA_036387295.1 Thermoanaerobaculia bacterium
CCTCGACTTTCGCTTCATCCCCGACTCCGAGATCGCGACGTACTTTGCGGCGACGGACGTCGTGCTCGCGCCATACCGCATCGAAGCGCAGAGCGGCGTCGCGTTGACGGCCTTTCACTTTGCGCGTCCGGTGATCGCGACGAACGTCGGCGGACTGCCGGAGATCATCGAAGAAGGTGCGAACGGAATGCTGGTGCCACCCGAGGATCCGGCGGCACTGGCGCGCGCCGTCGATGCGTTTTTCCAGCGGGACGATCGCGCCGCGATGGAGCGACACGCCGCCGCGTCGGCGCGTAAGTACTCGTGGGCGGAATACGGTGCGCTGATGAAGCGCTTGGTTGCAGGCGAATGAAGTTTTCTCCCTCCAGGATCAAAGTCGGTCTCGAGCTCACCTCGAAGTGCAATCTGCGCTGCGGGATGTGTCCGCTGCCGGTGCTGCGGCGTCCCTACGAAGACATGCCGTGGCCGCTGGTGGAGAAGGCGGAGCGCGAGATTCACGGTCTCGGCCTGAAACTGAAGTGGCTGCACGAGATGGGGGAGCCGCTGTTGTACGCGCGCATCGACGATGCGATCCGCCTCTTCCCCGAGGCCAGTCTCTCGACCAACGGCCTCGTGCTGACGCCGGAGGTCGGTGCGAAACTGCTCGCCTCGCCGCTCAAGCGCATCCGCATCTGCATCGACTCGATCAATCCGAAGGTCTATCCGCAGCTGCGTACCGGCGGCGATTTCGACAAGCTGGTCGACCTCACGCGGAAGTTCCTCGTGCAGGCCAAAGGGGCGCCGCTGCGCATCGAGCTGCAGAAAATGCGCTCGCGCATGACGCTCGAAGAAACGACGGACGATTTCAAGCGCGTCTTCGACTTGAAGCAGTTCAAGAACGCCCGCGTGATCGAGAAAACGTGCGAGGCGCTCGACGTGAATGAAGAGACCGATCTGCACGGCAAGTTCTACGGTTGCGTGCAGGGGGCGTTCTTCACCTGGGTCGTCATCTTTGCCGATGGCCGGGTCACGCATTGCTGCTACGACGCGCACGGCGATCAGGTGATGGGCGATCTCAAGACGCATTCACTGCGCGAGATCATCGACGGCGACCGCTTCGCGACGATGCAGGACGCGTTCAACCGCCGCGATTTCACGAACCTCCCGCGCTGCGGCGAGTGCTTCAAACATGGCGGCGAGTCGCACGCATTCAACGACGTGCTGACGCGCGTGCAGAACCTTCCCGGCGCCGCAAAAGACGCCGTGCGGAAGGTGATCGATCTCCGCTATCGATAGCGCGAGCGCCGCAACGTGACCTTCTTCCTCAACATCCTTCTCGGCATCGTCCCGACGCTCATCCTCGGCGCGAGCATCGCGGCCGGGATCGAAGACGATGCGGCGCACCGGCGAGTGTTCGTGCTCGTTTACGCGCTGTGGGCGTTCACGCTGGCGGGGTGGAACTGGCTGGAGTCGGCGCACGTCGCCTGGAACGTGCTGTGGCTCGCGTTCGGCGTCATAGCCAGTGTCTGGTGGGTTGCCAGCCGAGGGAGAGCGAGCGCGGCGCGCTGACGTCCTGATCGAGCGCCAGCGCATCGGCGAATCCGCCGAGCTCATTGCGCGCTTCGTCGAGCGGCACGTTCTTCCCGGGAAACACGTCCGCCGCGCGCCGCACTTCGGTGACCGCGTGAAAGATCCCGCGCGCTTCGTTCTCGACCACGATCCGGTACAGCTCCGCGACGTCGTCGCGATGTACGAGCGGCCAGCGATTGCTGCCGTCTCCGATCGTGACCGGATGCTCGAACAGGTACGCCCCTTCCGCGCCCCAGATCATCCCCGGACGAATCACCGCGCCGCCGGATTCGAGGACGACGCGCTCGTGCTCCGCCCGCACGCCGCTGGCCGGGGAGGACTCGTCGCCATGCTCGACTGCGCCGAGGACGAAAAGAGTCGAGGTGTAGATGAGATTCGGACCCGCGACCGCGTCGATGAAGAGGCGGTCGACGTCCATCCGGTCGCTACCCCCTTCAACGCCCGCGTGCACGATCGCATCGGCGGCACGCGCAACGTCGCGATACGAATCGGGGTCGCGGAGATCACCGCGATGCGGCTCAATCCCGTAACTTTGCACGCGCGCCGCGCTGGTGCCGGAACGGACGAGCGCCGTCACATCATGACGCGCACGAATGAGCGCCGCCGCGATTCCCGCGCCGACGTAACCGGTGGCTCCTGTGAGAAAGATGTGCATGAACGATGACGAAGGCGCTCAGGCGCCAAGGCGCGGAGGCGCTTGGGTAAGGCATTGTACAAATCGTGTGCATCGTGGCGGGAGAAGTGGAGCGGCGGGCTCTTAGCCCGCCGGCCGTTGGTGCGGCAGCTGGCGCTGCCGCGAGGAAAAGCGGCGACTGGCGTCGCCGCACTCCAAACCGATCGCGGGGTTCGCCGGTGCGACACGTTGAAAGTGGAGCGGCGGGCTCTTAGCCCGCCGGCCTTTGCTGCGGCAGCTGGCGCTGCCGCGAGGGAAGGCGGCGACTGGCGTCGCCGCACTCCAAACTGATCATGGGTTTCGTTGGGGCGACACGTTGTGAGTGGAGCGGCGGGCTCTTGCCTTCGCGCCCCAGCGCCTTCGCGCCTAAGCGCCTCAAGCGCCTCAAGCGCCTCAGCGCCTCGCCTCTCATCGATACGAGATCGGAATGTCGTCCATGGTCAGTACGCCGGGGCGGGCGACGACGATTCGGGGGATGGAGTTTACGACCATGGCGGCGGTGGCGCGGTCGCCGTGGACGCCGTCTTTGATCGTCATCTCGACGTCGGGGATGCCGCGGACGATGACTTTGTCGGCGGCGACGTCTTCGGCGCCGACGTACATCCGCAGCTCGAGCGAGACGTCGATGCGGCCTTTTCCGAAGATGGTCTGGTGCACGCCGGCCACCTGACCCGGTGCGACGGTGAGGTACTGCGTCGTGATCTCGCGCTCGGCGACGATCGGCTGGATGGTCTCTTCGGAGACGCTCTCGAACTCCACTCCGAGGCCGTTGCCGACGAGGATGAGCGATTCTTTGAGGCCCATGTGCTTGATGCGGCCCGCGCCGACGGCTGCGCGGAATTCGTCCGTCGTCATGCCCGCGCCGACTTTGCGCTGCAGCGGCTCGCGGCGCGTCGACGCGTTCTGGATGCGGATGATCTCGACCGACTTCACTTCCTGACAGACGGAGGTGATGGTGAGCGGGAGTTTGTCCATCACGAAGCCGGGATTGACGCCGGTGCCGAGGAGCGCGACGTTCGCGCTGCGCGCCACCTGCTGCAACTGCTCGCGAATCGGGAGGTCGAGCGGGAACGACAGCTCTTCACACGTCGAGACGACGTGGCAGCCGCGGGAAAGCAGCATGTCGAGCTGACCGGCCACGTCGCGCAGGCGCGAACCGGTGGAGTGGCAGACGACGTCCGGCTTTCCTTCCAGTTCCGCGGTGACGAGGACGCCGATCTTCCGACCGAGGCCGATGACCTCGCCGACGTCCTTGCCGATCTTGTCGGGATCGATGTCGACCGCGCCGACCAGCCTGACCCACGGCTTCGTGAGGAGGAGGCGCGCGATCTCAGCGCCGATGGGACCGATGCCGTATTGCGCCACCGAGATGGGTTGAATGTTCATTCGTTCTCCGATTCCTTCGCAGACGAAAATCGCGGCGCATTCTATGCGAACAGGCTCGGCGCGGCCGGTTCCTCATCCTCTTCATCGAGGAAGTTCGACACTCCGACACCGACGAGGCGGAATCGCGCGTCATGCGGGAACTCGAAGCGCTCGAGGAGCGAGACCGCGATGCGCGCGATGTCGTCGCCGCTGGCCGGCAGTTCCGGAGGGCTTTGCTGGCGCGTCGCCGTTTTGAAGTCGGGCGTGCGGAGTTTCACCGTGACGGTGCGGCCGCGCAGCGACCGCTGTTCGAGCGCTTCCCACAATTTCTGCGCCTCGGCGGTGATCCAGTTCGCCGCTTCTTCGCGCGTGATGTCGCTGGCGAACGTGTTTTCGCTCGACCACGATTTCCGTTTGCGCGACGGCTCGACCGGACTTTCGTCGATGCCGCGCGCGAGCTCCCAAAGCCGCGTGCCCCACTTGCCGAACCGCGCGACGAGCTCGTGCTGCTCGAACGCGTGAAGGTCTCCGACCGTCTGGATCTTCATCTCGTGCAGCAACGCCTCGGTGGCCTTGCCGACGCCGGGGATTTTGCGGACGGGGAGCGTGACCAGGAAGCGTTCCACCTGATGCGGCTTGATGACGAAGCAGCCGTCCGGCTTGCGCCAGTCGGAGGCGATCTTCGCCAGGAACTTGTTCGGCGCCACGCCGGCCGAGGCGGTGAGGTTCGCTTCCTCTCGGATCTCGGTGCGGATTTTTTCTGCCGTTTCGGTGGCGGTCGGGATGCCGGTCAGCTCGCGCGTCACGTCGAGGTAGGCCTCGTCGAGCGACAGCGGCTCGACGAGAGGCGTGTGGCGCTCGAAGATCTCGCGGATCTGCTTCGAGACGGCACGGTAGCGCTCGAAATCGGGCGCGAGCCAGACGCCGTCGGGACAGAGCCGCTTCGCGCGCGACGCCGGCATCGCCGAGTGCACGCCGAACTTGCGCGCTTCGTACGACGCCGCGCAGACGACCGAGCGCTCGCCGGCCCAGCCGACGATCACAGGGCGTCCTTTGAGCGACGGGTCGTCGCGCTGTTCGACCGACGCGTAGAAGGCGTCCATGTCGATGTGGAGGATCTTTCTCACGGTGAATGAAGAACGTCGAACGCAGCACGTAGAATGAAGAAAGCGCGGCGCTTTCTCAATTCTTCATTCGGCGTGCTGCGCCGTCCGTCTTATGTTCACTCGACTGCAGACTCCTGCCTTTCTCGTCGATCGCGCCGTGGTGGCGCGCAACTGTGATGCGATGCGCGCGAAGGCGCGCGCGTCGGGCGTCGCGTTTCGCCCTCACGTGAAGACGCATAAGACCGTGGAAATCGGCCGGATGCAGCATGGTGGCGCGGTGGGACCGATCACCGTTTCCACGCTCGCCGAGGCGGAAGCATTCGCGAACGACGGGA
>DASVUA010000656.1:0-4020 GCA_036387295.1 Thermoanaerobaculia bacterium
CCGCTCCACTTAGACAACGGCGCACATCAGAGCCGGTTGCGCAGTTCCTGGAAATGCGTCGCTTTGATGCGGGTGCCGGCTAGCGATGCGTCGGTGTAGCCGCCGGTGCTGAGGCTCATCGCGGAACGAGCAGCGTCGACGGCCGTCCGGAGCTCGGTGATGTGTACGGCTTGAACGGCGGTGCCGGTGGTCGCGGCGCCGGTGAAGGTCGCCGCCGCGAGTCCGGCGAACGTCCGGAGCGCGTTTGTGGCCGCACGCAGCTCCGCGAGATGCGTCGCCTTCACCTTCACGCCGGTCAGCACCGCGTCGGCGAAAACCACCGTCGTCCCAACATCGGGCGCGCTGAAGGCGGAAACGCCGAACGCATTCATCGCGCGCACGCGATAACGATATGCAGTCGCGGCAGTCAGCCCGGTGTTGATGAACGAGTGCGTCGCGGCAGTGCCGACGAGCGTGAAGGCACCGGCGGCGGACGTTTGCCGCTCGATCTGATACGTCGTAGCGCCCGGCACGGCCAGCCAATTGATGGTGATCGCAGTGGTCGAGAGGGCATTGGCCACCACGCCGATAGGCGTCGGCGGAGGGTCATCATTGACGATCGTGCCGGTTCCGGCGCTGCCGGCGGTGGCATTCACCGGTGAGCTCAACACGACCGTGAATGTCTCGTCGAACTCGCCGGCGTTGTCGCCGAGCACCGAGATGTTCACCACTTGCGACGTGACGCCCGCGGCGAAGCTCAGCGGACCTGCCGCGGCGCTGAAATCGGCCGCGGTTGCGGTACCGGCAGCTGTCGAGAAATTGACCGTCACCACCGACGCGCTGGCCGGCGAAAGCGTGACGCTGAATTGAAACGCGGTCGAGGTACCGGTGTGCCCCTCGGCTTGCGAGACGCTGCTCACCGTCAGCACCGGAAACGTCTCGTTCTCGGTGATCGTCAGCGTCGCTGAGCTGGTGCCGACCGACGCGCCGCCGGTGAAGCCGGTGAGCGTGATCGTCACCGTCTCGGCGCCTTCGAAGATCGTGTCGTCGACGATCGGGATCGCGAACGTTTTCGCGGCGCCGTCGCCGTTCGCCCATGTCAGCGTGCCGGAAGCGGCGGTGTAATCGGAGGGCGTCTGGGCCGAACCGCTGCTCGTGGCGTAGTCGACGCTCACCTCGCCGGTCGTGCTGCCGGTGCGGTTCACGGTGATCGTCACGCTGCCGCCGTTCTCCGCAACGCTGTACGTGGCCGCGGAAAGCGACAACGTTCCGGTGTTTGCGAGCGCCACCTCGACCGCACCCAGATCGATGCGGCCACCGCTGAGGCGCGGCAGGCCGCGCTGATCGGTGGCCGGAGGCGCGGTGAATGCCGGATCGCCCGCGTCGATCACCGGCGACGAATCGGCCGGCAGGTGTGTCAGCGTACTGCCGCCGTTGTTCTGCAACGGTCCGAGTTGCGGATCGGCGCTGAAGACGTTGCCGCCGCCGTCGGTGATCGTCGCGGCGCCCGACTGCTCGATGTTGCTGTAGGAGATCGCGAACGATGACGTCGCATCGTTCGCCAGATCGTCGCCACTCGTGCTCGTCGCCGTGTTGATGCTGTTCGCGACGATCGATCCGGCGATCGTGATCGTCGCGGCGTCGAGCGCTTTGATTCCGCCGTTCGTGACGCCGGCGTTTCCGGAGATCGTCGAATGGCGGATCGTCAGGTTCGTCGGCGGCGCGATGCTCGGCGGCTGCGTCAGGAGCGCGCCTCCGGGACCTGCCGCGGTGTTGCCCGAGATCGTCACCTGTTCGAGGAGGCCGTTCTCCGCGCCGAGGCAGATTCCGCCGCCACCCTCGGTGCCGGTGGCTTGATTGCCGGAGATCGTGCTGCGCGCGATCGTCACCGTGTCGAGATCGACGATCGTGAAGCCGCCGCCGCTCGCGCCGCCCGCCGTGTTGCCGCTGAACTCGGAGTCGGTGATCGTGACCGTGTCGTTGTTGTTGAAGCCGAAGATGATCAGGCCGCCGCCGCTCCCCGGCATGCACTCCGCCGAAAGGCCGGCCGTGTTGCCGGTGAATCTGGAGTTTGCGATCGAAACGGTCGAGGGATCCTCGTGCAGAAGGATGGCGACTCCGCCGCCGTGATAGCGCGCGCCGTTGCCCGACACCGTCACGTTGTTCAGCGTGACGCTCAACGCCTGCTGCACGTAGACGCCGCCGCCGTTGCCGCCGTCGATCTCGAAACCGAGGCCGCCGCAGATCGTGCCGACCTCGCCGTTCTCCGCCAGGTTGTCCTTGATCGTCGAGTTCAGGATCGTCAGTTGCGGGCCTTCGAACCAGACGCCGCCACCTGCGCCGCCGACGACGCTGCCTGAGATCGTGACGTCGTTCAGCGTCAGATTGCCGCCCGTGCTGGCGATCCCGCCATCGGTGAGCCTGAGACCGGACACGGCGTACGTCTGCCCCGCCTGATACGGCGAGAAATTGAAGATCCCGAGATAGCCGGGGCCGGCGAGGGTCAGCACGCCGGAGCCGGGACCCTGCACGTCGATGGACTCGGTGACGTACAGCGTATCGGCAAGCGTGATCGTCCCCGTCACCGCTGCATGGAAGGTAATGACGTCAGCGCCGGAAGCCGCATTCGCGGCGTCGACGGCCTGACGCAGACTGCCTGCGCCTGTGTCGTTGAGAGTCGTGACAGTGAAGGTCGCGGCGGCGGCCGGCGTTGCTGCCAGTGCCAAAGCCACCGCAAACAGAGCTCGAGCAACAGTCTGACGGAACATTGCGCATACCTCGATTCCCGGGCGTGAACGGACGATCTGCGGGAAGGGTAGTGCAACGGAATTGCGCCCGTGCGGGCGCAGTGATGAAGCCGCTTCACGCGGGTGTGAAACGGTCCGCGCGCGGGACGAAAGCGCGCGCGAAGGAGAGAACGGCGAGTGTGGACCTCGCCGTTCTCGCGAAGCGGCTTACAGCCGGCTCGCGCCGCCGGTGGGGACGGTGGTGCTGCCCATTCCGCCGCCGCCTTCTCCCGGCCCGAGGGCCGGACGGGCGACCGTCGAGGTGATGCCGACGGCTTCCGCGTACTTTAGATATGTATCGATGGACGCGATGACGACGCGAGCTTCGACGGTGATGAGGTCGATGCCGACGAGCGAGATGCGAACCCAGGCATCGACGACGATGCCTTTATCGAGAATTCGGTCGAGGACGTCGATGAGACTGGTTCCGCCCGGGGCGCGTTCGACAGCCATGACTTACCTGCCTTTCCTCTCTTCAGACTTCCCCTCTGCAGGAAGCTCGCGAGTGGTGTTGAGTTGACGTTCGAGTTCGGCGATGCGGTTGCGCAGCTCGTCGTACTCTTCCGGCGCGGGTAGAGCTTTCGCGTCGCTCGAGTAGAAACGGTCCGATCGCCACCAGTTGATACCGATCGCCTCCGCCTTGTCGATCGAACAGATCACAAGCCGAAGCTGGATGGTCAGCAACTCGACGTTCGCCAGCGACACTTTGATGTCGCCCGCGACCACGAGTCCCTTGTCCAGAATCTTGTCGAGGATGTCCACGAGCCCTTGCGGCTGACGTTGGAGCGCTCCTCGGTCATCGATCGGCAATCGTGCCTCCCTCTTCGCTGCTGCGGGTATCCGTGTAAACGATTTCAGGAGCGCGAGTCAAGGAATCGTTTAGGGGTGCGGTTCATCCGATTCGAGGGGGCTCTGCCGTGCCGTGCAACGCTCCGCCACGAGCCGAACCGTACGTCGCAATCACTCCCACATCTTCAGCGGTCCGAGCTTCATGTTCAGCTGTTCGTCGCTGAGGCCGAAGGTCTGCTTCAGCTCGGCCATCTTCTCTTCGAGCTTCATCAGCGCGTTGCCGAGACGCTCGATCTCTTCGTCCGTCAGCGTGCCCGCGTCCATGCGGCGCAGCGCCTGCCGTTCGAGCAGGCGGCGCACGAGCTCGACGATCGACAACACGAGCTTCGCGAGTCCGTTCTCGACCGCTTCTGAATCAGCCGAAATCCGCTCCGGCACGATTGAATCGGTGAACGACAGGGCGTGC
>DASVUA010000657.1:0-6452 GCA_036387295.1 Thermoanaerobaculia bacterium
GGGCTATGAGCCCGCCGCTCCACCAAACAAGAGTCCACCAAACAAAAGTAATCGCGAACGGAGAATCCGCGCCCTAATCCCAAACTACGACGTACCGGCCTCTGCCTGCGCGTTTGGCTTCGTACAGTGCTTTGTCGGCTCGGGCTCGGGCGCTTTCGATCGACTCGTTTGCGGCGAGGGCGGCGGCGCCGCAGGAGGCGCTGATGGGGCGTGTGGCGCCGTCGAAGCGCAGGGGCGTGCGGCCGAGGCGGTCGTAGATCGCGTCGAGGAGCAGGGCGGCGCGATCGGAGGCGAGGGCGGAGAAGACGATCGCGAACTCGTCGCCGCCGAGGCGGGCGAAGAGATCGTGCTCGCGCAGCTCGTTGCGCACCAGATTCGTGAACGTGATCAGCGCCGCATCGCCGGCGGCGTGTCCGAGCTCGTCGTTGATCGCCTTGAAGTAATCGAGATCGAGCAGCGCCAGCGTCCCGCCGGTAGCCGCGTAGCGCGGAAACGCCTCCGTGAAATGGCGCACGTTGTAGATGCCGGTCAGCGCGTCATGCGTCGCGAGGCGTTGCAGCTCCTCTTCCTCCGCCACGTTGCGCAGCGTCAGGATGGTCGACGCCTCCGGCTCACCGGCAAAGCGGAACAGCACGCTCGTCGCCGCGTACGGCTGCTCGCCAACCATGATCCGCTGCTCGTCGAAGCGCGTCGTCCGGCGCAGCCACCACTGCTTGCCGAGACCCGGGCGATCGAGTAGCGGCTCGACCGCCATGCCGAAATAGAGATCGCCGACGAGCTGCTCCGCCGCACGATTTCCGTACAACAGACGCTGATCGCTGCCGATCACCAGCACCGCGTCCGGAATCGCATCGAACGCCGCTTTCAGATAGTGCTGCTCGGTGACGTCTTCGATCACCACATACGCATACGAACCGCCGTCATGCTCGACGGTGTACGAGCGCACGTTCGCCACGCGTCCGATGCCGGCCGCGTAATAAACCATGTGCAGCGCCGTTCCGGAGCCGCGGGCCAGCAGCTGATCGACGCGCTCCGGCAGCGAGAACTGGATGACGTCCGTCAGCGACTTGCGCACGGGAAAGCGCGCGCCGCCCATGAACTCGCGCGCGAATGAATTGCTCCCGTCGATGATCTCGCCCGTGGTGCGGTCGACGATCGCCGCCGGATGCGGCGCCGCGCGCAGCACCGCCTGGAACAGCGCGTCGGCGCGCCGTTTCGCGCGACGCTCCTGCGCCTGCTCGACCTCCCGCTCGATCGCCGCGTTGAGGCGCGTCATCCGGTCCTTCAGCAGGTAATCGGACGCGCCGCCGCGCATCAGGCCGACCGCTGTCTCCTCGCCGATCGCGCCGGAGACGACGATGAACGGGATGTCGAGCCCCGTCTCGCGCAAGGTTGCCAGCGCGTCGGGCGCGCTGAAGCGGGGGAGGTGATAGTCGCTGACGATCGCGTCCCAATGCCCATCCTGCAGCGCCTCGACCATCTCTTCTTTCGTTTCGACGCGCCGGATTTCGGGAGCCCAGCCGCCGCGGCGTAGCGAGAGCGCCACGTGCGCGGCGTCGCGCTCGGAGTCTTCGACGAGCAGCAGGCGCAGCGGACGCGGTGTCGTTGCGGCCGGGGTGACGCCGCTCACGCCGCCCACTCCTCGGCCGTTCCGGTCGTGAAGTAGACGGTCGCCCCTTTCTCCACTTCACCTTCTGCCCACACCCGGCCGCCATGGCGCTGGACGATGCGGTGCACGGTGGCGAGCCCGATGCCGGTGCCGCTGAATTCTTTCTCCGAGTGCAGCCGCTGGAAGGGACGGAACATTTTGGCGGCGTGCTCGGGAGCGAATCCCGCGCCATTGTCGCGGACGAAAAACGCCATCGTTCCATCCTCGTTGCGCGCGCCGATCTCGATTCGCGCGCCGGGACGTTTGCTCGTGAACTTGAACGCGTTGCCGATCAGGTTTTCGAGCACCGCGCGCAGCAGTTTCTCGTCGCCGCTGGCGATGATGCCGTCTCGGATCGCGAACTCCACCTGCCGCTCCGGATGTGCGCGCTGCAGTCCCCCCGCGATGTCGCGCGCCATGCGCGTGATGTCGACCTCGGTGCGATGGACTTCCACCCGCGTCAGCCGCGCCATCTGCAACATCCCTTCGATGATGTTGTTCATTTGCGTCGCGCTGTGGCGGATCCAGTGAATGCACTCGCGTCCCATCTCATCGAGCTGCGGCCCGTAATCTTCGTCGAGCGCCTGCGCGAATCCCGAGATGCTGCCGACCGGGGCGCGGAGGTCGTGCGACACGGTTGCGGCAAACGATTCGAGATCTTTGTTCGCCGATTCGAGCTCGATCACGCGGCGGCGGGTCACGGTGTCGCGCTGCTGGATCTGTTCGAGCAGTTTGTTGAGGCTCGCGGTGAGCTGACGCAGCGCCCCCGCTTCGGCCGGAAGGCGTGTCGCGTACGTCGGATCGCGGAGCACGTCGTCGACACCGGCGCGGACGCTGTCGACGCGGCGGCGCAGCATCCTCCCGATCAACGTCGCGGCGAGCAGCGCGACGATCGCACCGGCCATGGCGGCAATGCCGGCCGTCGTCATGACCGCGCCGGCGGGAGCGCCGCCAACCGACACGCCCGGCTCGACGGAAAGCGATCCGCCGCCGGGAAGCGACCGGAAGACCTGCTCGACCTGCGGCGACGGCGTGCCGCTGGTCGCGACCTTCTCTCCGTTCGGGCCGTAGATCGTCGCGGCGCGAACGGTACCGGCGGCGGTGAACGCGTCGAGGAGAGGCTGCGCCGGCGTGCCGCGGCCCAGGGCGGCGGTGAGAGCGTCGATCACCGCATTCGGGTCGGGACCGGGGCGGCTCTGCCGGCCGCTCATCCACGCCGCGATCGCCACGGCCACGACGGCCGCGATCACCGCGGCAACGACGACGCCGGCCGCGACCTGGCGCTCGACTGGTTGCTTCGTTCGACTCTCCGACATGTGAGGCCCGTGCTTTGCAGGCGCAGCCGTGCAAGAAATCAGCCGTTCAGGAGAGAGTCACGAGAGCGCGAGTTGGTGTCGTTCTGGCGTTCACGGCCTGTGCCGTTCTGCCCCTGGCTTGCCGCGACGCGGAGCGCGCCGTGGCTGCCGATCCTCCGAAGATCGAAGTGAAGGCAGTCGTCGCTCCGTTCGACGGCGTGACTGTCTTCTCGCCGATCGAAGGAACGATCGTCGAGTTGAAGATTGCCGAAGGGGCCGCGGTGAGGCAGGGAGACATCCTGGCCACGCTGACGAACCCCTCCGTCGAGCGCGATCTCGCGTACGCACGCGCCGCCGTGCTCGCGGCCGAGCATCGTCTGCGCAGCTCGGCGCCGGTGGCCGCCCCCGCGGCACCGCAGACGAACGGCGAGCGCCTGCGCATCGCGGGCGATCTGGTGCGGCAGAAGCAGCAGCGCCTCGACCGGCTGCGTGTTCTCCTCGCCAGCGGCGACGTGGCGCGGCAGGACGTCGAGAACGCCGAGGCCGAGCTCGCGGCGGCGATCCGCGACCAGAACGCGGAGCGCGAGCGCGCTCACGTCGCTCCGGCAGCCGCCGCACCGCAAGTCGATCGAGGTCTGCTCGAAGCAGAAGCGGATCGCGCGCGCGCCGATCAGGCCTTTGCCGAACATCGCAAGGCGCAGCTTGTGATCAAAGCGCCGGCTTCCGGCACGATCGCCCGCCTGCGCATTGCCGCCGGCCGCGAGATCTACACGCGTGACGCGATCGCCGAGATCGTCGACGGCACGAGCGCGCGCGTTCAGGCGCAGCTCGCGCCGGAGCTGCTGCGCTTCGTGACCGCCGGACGCCCGGTCGACGTGAAACTGATGACGATTCCTCCCCGCCGCTTCCGCGAACCGATCGCGCGCGTCATTCCGCCGGGCGGCGAAGGCGGGCCGTCGATCGTGGTCAACATCCCCAATCCGGACCGCATGCTGCAGCCCGGAACGCCTGCCGTCATCACCATTCAATGATCTCGAGACGCACGCTCATGCTGTTCGCCGCGGTGCTGCTCGCGCAGGCAGTGCACGCCGACCGGCTGTCGTTCGAGCAGGTGCTCGCGCGCGCGGAAAAAGCACACGACGTCTCGCCGTCCGCTCTCGAGGCGGCCGACCTGCTGGCGGCCGACCCCCAGCGCATCAACATCCCGGTCCTCCGCATCGAGACCGGCGCGACCTCGGCTCACAATGTCGACGTCTTCGCGCGCAACGTCTTCCGCTACGACGCGCTGACCGCGCTGCTGTCGGTCGATTACCCGCTCATCGACGGCGGCATTCGCGAGAAGCAGGTGCGTGTCGCGAAGCTCGACGCGCAGTCGTTCCGTCAGCGTCTGCGCGAATCGGCCGACAACCTGTTTCGCGAAACGCTCGACGCCGTGGCGCGGCTTTACGCGGCGCAGGAGCGGCTGCGATTGCTCAATACCGGCTTCAGGCGCGCGATCGACATGCGCGAGCGTGCACGGCAGATGCTCGAGACGCAGGAAATCTCGAACGTCACCGCCGCACAGTGGCAGGACGAAGCGATCGTCGCCGAATCGCAGCTGCTCGATCTCGAGCTGCAGCGCCTCGAAGCAGAAACGCATCTGAAGCAGCTCATGGGCGACACCGACGGCGAGCCGCTCGAGATCGTGCTGCAGATCGAAGAGAGCGAAGATCCGTCGTCGCGTGCGCTGGCGCTGGCCGCGAATCCCGATCCGCTCATCGCGACCGATCAGGGCGTGGCGCGCGCGTCGATGCTCTTCGAGCGGAAGCGCCTCGAGCTCGAAGAGGCAGAAGCCGCGCGCCGGCCGCAGCTGACGATGTCGGCCTTCGGCGGCATGACGGCGATGACGAATGTGCCGGGCGCCGACAACGGCGGCTATGGGCTGTTCGGCATTCGCTTCACGGTCGCGCTGCCGATGTTCGACGCCGCGGCGTCGCGCCGCGTGGCCGAGGCGCGCGTGCAGGTCGAGCAGGCCAGTCTCGAGCGCCGCACCACCACCGATCAGATTCGCCGCCAGACGTCGTCGCTCTGGCTCGGCATCGCCTCGCTCGAAAAACGGATCGGACTGTTGCGGCAGATGGTCGGCGTCGCACAGCAGCGCGAAGAGTCGGTGATCCGCCTCGTCGCTGCCGGTCTGCGTCCGGAGAACGACGTGGCCGATGCGGCCGCCGATCGCGCACGCCGCGAGAGCGATCTCCTCGGCGCACGCATCGAGCTCTGGAAATACCAGCAGATCGTCAAGCGCCGCATCGATGCTCCCAACGCCACCGCGGTCGCGCGCGCCGCTGCACAGGTCGGAGCCGCGCGATGACCGGCGGCGGCGACGCCGCGGCCTTGTCGGTGCTCATGACCACCGAGGGGACGTACCCGTATGCGGCGGGCGGCGTCAGCACCTGGTGCGACGCGCTGCTGCGCAACACGCCCGACGTCCGCTACACGCTGCTCCCCATCATGATGAACCCGCACATCGAGGCGCGCTTCGAGCCGCCGTCGAACGTGCGCAGCATCATCAACGTCCCGCTCTGGGGCATCGAAGAGCCGACCGAGTTCGCGCTCGGCACTACGTTCGCCGGGCTGTACGAGCGGAAGCGCGGCACGACCGACGCCGAGATCGAAACCGAGTTCCTCCCGCCGTTCCGCACGTTTCTGCAACTCGTCAACAGCGGCCTCGATCCCGCCGCGTTCGGACGCGTGCTCGTGCAGTTCGAGGATTACTTCGAGCGTCGCGATTACAGCATCACGATGAAGTCGCGCCTGGTCTGGCTCGCATTCGTCGAAACGATGGAAGCGTTCGCGCGGCGCGCGGCCTCATCGCTTCCGCCCGGCGCGCGCGAGCATCAGATGCCGTCGATTTTCGACCTCACCGAATGCCTGCGCTGGCTGTACCGCTTTCTCATCGTGCTCACGGTGCGCGTGCCGGAAGTGAACGTCACGCACAGCACCGCCGCCGCGTTTTGCGGCCTGCCGTGCATCACCGCGAAAGTGCGCCGCGGAACGCCGATGATCGTCACCGAGCATGGCGTTTATCTCCGCGAGCAGAACCTCTTTCTCTCCCGCTTCAAGCGCCTCTTTTTCTGCAAGCAGTTCCTCCTCAACCTCATCACCGCGGTCGTGCGCGCGAACTACTTTCACGCCGACGTCGTGGCGCCGGTCTGTCACTACAACACCCGCTGGGAGCTCGCGCACGGCACGCCGCAGCACAAGGTGCGGGTGATCTACAACGGCGTCGATCCCGACGTCTTCAGTCCCGGGCCGAAGCGGGCCGGCGCGCCGCACGTGGTGGCCACCGCGCGCATCGATCCGCTCAAAGACATCGAGACCTTTCTGCGCGTCGCGGCACGCGTGCGCGAAACGCATCGCGACGTCCGCTTCACGATCTTCGGCAGCGTGGCCGATCCGGTCTACTACGAAAAATGCGTCGATCTCCGTCGCGAGCTCGGGCTCGAGGATGTGGTGGCGATGGGCGCCGT
>DASVUA010000658.1:0-7666 GCA_036387295.1 Thermoanaerobaculia bacterium
CGGCCGGCCATGCCGGCCCGCCGGAGGCCTCCCGGTCGTCTTCTCACGCGCGCAGGCGTTGCAGCAGGAACGTCTCGACGGCGAGATCGGCGGGCAAGCCACCCGACTTTCGTTTGATCTCGAGATCCGCAAGCGTGGAAAGCGCGCGGAAAAGATCGGCTTCGCTGTACGTGCGCGCGGCTTCCCATTTTTTCAGGAGCGGAAACGGGTGGGGGCGCTGGCGCACGAGCGCGTGCGCTTTCATGTAATCGCCGAGGCGATCGGCGATCGTGTCTTTGAAGCGGTTGTAATTCATCGACTGCTTCAGGTTCACGTTGTTCACGCGCGCCCAGGAATGGATGCCGATCATCTGGCGCACTTCGTCCGCGAGCGGAAAGAGGAAGCGGCCGTAGTGCATGTCGACCGGCATCTTCGGATCTTCGCGGCGGCCTTGCGCGACGAGCTCGCGCAGCTTGCCGACCGCTTCGAGGATCTTGCCTTCGGTGAAGAGCGAGCCGAGCTCGTACCGCGCGCCCCCTTCGATCGCCGCGATCTCGCGATCGACAATGTCGGGCGTCACCCGTCCGCCGGAGCCGACCAGCGTGACGAGGCGCTCGACTTCGTTGAGCGCGCCGCGCATCTCGGGCACGTCTTTCGAGAACTTGTCGGCGAGCATCCGCTCGAAGCCCATGCGCGTGCGGAGACGGACGATCGCGCTCTGCTCGAACTTCACGTTCGCTTCTGCGGCGATCGAGACGATGGCCTGATCGAGTGCGGCGACGAATCCTTCGCGCGTGAGATCGGTGACGACGACGGCGCCATGCTTGTCGACGAGGTCGATGGTCGCGGAGTCGCGCGGGATCTCGCCGGTGCGCATCAACAGAATCGTTCCGGGTGCGCCGCCACGGGCGATGGCTTCCATGAGCAGCGCCGCGTCGTCTTCCCCGCGCCCCGCTTTCTTGCCGGTGTTGCGGCAGAACGCGAGCATGTCGGTGAGTGTCGAGTCGAGCGTGACGCCGAGCGAGTCGGCGATCGCGCGATCTTTCATCTCGAGATCGGTGCCGGCGACGCCCATGACATGCAGCAGTTTCGCGGCCGATGACGCGCGCTTGCGATCGGTCTTCGCGCTCTTCCAGTCGGCCACCGCTTTGTCGAAGAGCGACGCGATCTCTTTCGCGGAGACGAACGCATTCACATCCGGAACGATGAGCAGGCGCGCGCCGCCGAAGAGCGACATGGTGCGGTAGGAGTCGAGCACCGAGCCGAGGTCGGTGCCGGGCTCGTAAGCTTCGACGTTGATGGCGGGGTTGCCGGCCACGATCGCGTTCCGCACCCTGTGAAACGCATCCTCGGCGAGGAACTCGCTGTTGCCGCCGATCAGCAGCACGCGCGGAGGTTTCCCCGATTCGATGGAGGAGAGGACGGCGGTGAGTGGCTTCGGCATGTCAGAAAAAAGGAGCGCCGAAGCGCTCCTTGAAAAATCGCGATCGTTGGAGGGGCTTACTGCAGCATGCCCTTTTCCTGCAGCTCCTGGCAGTCGATGCAGAAGGGGGTCCAGGGAACGGCGACGAGACGCTTTTCGCCGATGGTGACGCCGCAGTTGGTGCAGACGGCGTAGGTGCCATCTTTCATGCGCGTGAACGCTTCGTCGATGAGCATCAGCAGATTGCGCTCGCCATCGGAGAGCGAGAAGTTGAGCTCTTTCGAATACGCGCTGTAGGCCTTGTCGGCGAGATCCTGAATGCCGTCATCGACCGCGGTGTTGCCGGCGGCTTTGTCACGCTGAAAGGATTCGATCAACTGACGCTGCTTCTCGCGAAGCGCGTCCTCGTGATGCTGATGCGGATTCGGTTTGGTCTTCGCCTTCGTCGTCGCCATTCGAGAGCCTCGTGTCCTTACTTGTGGTAGGAGATGTTGCGGATCACCGTACAGGCCCGGTAAATCTGTTCCAGCAGGATGACGCGCGCGAACTGGTGCGGGAGGGTCATCGGCGAAAGTGCGAGCAATTTGTCTGCGCGTTTTCTCACCGATTCATCGAATCCGACATCGCCTCCGACGACGAAGTTGACGCCGTGCGGACTGTCGATGGTCAGTCTCTCGACCCACTTTGCAAACTTCAAAGAATCAAGTAGTTGCCCTCGTTCGTCGAGGACCACCACGTACCCGCGATCGGGAATCGCGGCCAGCAGACGCGCGGATTGAGCGCGCATGATAGCCACATCACTCTGAGATTGTCTACCGCGCTCGGACACCACTTCGAGCACCTCGACAGGATAGAAATGTTTGATCCGGTTGAGGTACCGCTCGGCGGCCGAGCCCAGCTCGACGTCGGCATGGGAACCACCCCAGATAAACCGAAATTTCATTGGGAAACGGGCTACTCCAGGCCGTACTTTTTGCGTTTCTCGAGAAGCGTCTTGCGATTGATGCCGAGGATTTCGGCGGTGCGCGAGTAGTTCCTTCGCGTCGCGCGCAACACTTCGCTGATGTAGTGCGATTCGAGCTCGTCGAGCGTCCACGCGCCGCGCGCGGCGGTGCGGAGAAGGTTGTCGTCGGCGCGCAAAGGCAGCGACGCGGCGGTGATGCGATCGCTCTCTTCGAGCAGCGCGGCGCGCTCGATGGCATTGCGCAGTTCGCGCACGTTGCCGGGCCAGTCGTAGCTTGCGAGCACGCGCTGCGCGTCGGCGGCGAAGCGCCTGAATTTCGTGCTCCTGACGAGCTCTTTTGCGAGCGGCGCAATGTCCTCGGGGCGGTCGCGCAGCGGCGGCAGCTTCAACGTGACGACGTTGATGCGGTAGTAGAAATCGCGGCGGAGCGCGCCGCTGGCGAGGAGCTCATCGAGCTCGGCGTTCGACGACGAAACGACGCGCGCTTCGAACGGCAATGTCGCGGTTCCGCCCAGCCGCGTGAAGCGGCGCTCCTGAATCGCGCGCAACAGCTTCGCCTGCAGTTGCGGCGTGAGCGCGGAGATCTCGTCGAAGTAGACCGTGCCACGGCGCGCGAGCTCGAGACGTCCGAGCTTGCGCGACTGCGCGTCGGTAAACGTGCCGCGCTCGTGGCCGAACAGCTCACTTTCGAACAGGTCAGGAGGGATGCTCGCGCATTCGATGTGGACGAACGGCTCATCGCGGCGCGAGCTGCAGGCGTGAATCGCGGCGGCGAGATAGTCCTTCCCGACGCCGGATTCACCTTGAATGAGAATGCTGACGTCGTGATCGAGAACCTTCTCGACCGTTTCGAGGACGTTCCGCATCGCGGCGTTGCGCGTGCGAAACCAGCGGCCGAGTTTGTCGCGCACTTCGCGGCGGATCTTCGGTGCGGCGGCGCCGGCCTTTTCGTTTCGCTGCGGTCGCGGTAGCACTGGAGATCCTCGCGGCGCTGGGTTGAAGCGCGCCTACGACGTTTTCTTGAATGCCTGCCGCTCGGACTCGCCCGTGTACTCCGTCGTCACGTTCGGGGCGTCGCCCCAGAGGCGCTCGAGGCCATAAAACCGCCGCACGTCCTCGGTGAAGATGTGCACGATGAAGTCGCCGAAATCGAGCAGCACCCAGCGCCCCGGCGTCGTCCCTTCGACGAGCAGCGGCTTCACGTTCAGCTCGGATTTCAGGCGGTCCAGCACGCCGTCGGCGATCGCCTGCGCCTGCCGTTCGTTGCCCGCCGAGCAGAGGATGAAGTAATCCGCAATCGAGGTGAGCTGCCCGACCTGCAGGACGTCCAGCTCGGTCGCTTTCTTGTCGAGCGCGGCGGCCACAGCGAGCCGGACGCGGGTTTCAATCGAAGAATCAGTCACGATTCGCCCTTTCGGTACAGTCCGTAGTGATGAATGTAGCGCGAGACCGGCGGAGGAACCAGTTCCTCGATCGGTTCGCCGTCGCGCAGTCGCCTGCGAATTTCGGTGGAGGAGATCGGCACGGTCGCGTTTTCGGCGAAAACGATCGACCCGTGCGAACGGCGCGATTCGGGCTCCGTGACGCGCAACTGCATCGCGGGAGGGACGCTCTGATCGCCGCGCGTGAGCACGACGAAATTCGCGAGCTTGAAAATGCGGTCGATCGACTTCCACTCGTGCAGCTTGGCGAGATTGTCGTCGCCGATGATCCAGTCGATCGTCGCGGACGGAAACCGCGCGCGAACGTCTTCGAGCGTATCGACGGTGTACGAAACACTGCCGCGCTCGAGCTCCATCGGCGAGACGAAGAGCGCGTCGTGATCGAAGATCGAGAGCGAGATCATCGCGAAACGATCGTAGCCGGACGCGGTGTCGCGGTCCTGCTTGAACGGCTGGACGTGCGCCGGGATGTAAATGACGCGGTCCCACTGCACGCGCTCACACGCTGCGAGAACCGGCTCGAGATGGCCACGATGAAAGGGATCGAACGTGCCGCCGCAGATGCCGATCTTCATAGAGGCGGTGATGCGGCGAGGTCGTGCGCCTCTTCGCGGTCGCCGTGCTCGCGCACGAACCGCGCAAGTTTGCGCACGAGCTCTTTCACGCCTTCGCCGACGACGGCGGAGATGGCGTAGTACTCGTAGCCGTTGCGCTCCGCATATTCGCGGAGTTTGTCGCTGTTGCCCGGCACCTCGGAATCGATTTTCGAGCCGCAGACGACGCGCGGTTTCTCGGCGAGAAGCTGCGAATAGAGCTGCAGCTCGCGCGCGATCACTTCCGCATCCGCGACCGGATCTTCGTTCGCCGAAAGGTCGACCAGATGCACGAGCACCGAGCAGCGCTCCACGTGACGAAGGAACTGGTCGCCGAGGCCGTGGCCCTCGTGCGCGCCTTCGATGAGGCCGGGGATGTCGGCGACGACGAACGTCTGCGAATCATCCGCGCTGACGACGCCGAGATTCGGGATGAGCGTGGTGAACGGATAGTCCGCGATCTTCGGCTTCGCCGCGCTGATCACGGAGATGAGCGTCGACTTGCCGGCGTTCGGCAGACCGACGAGGCCGACGTCGGCAATCAGTTTCAGCTCGATGAAGAGCTCGCGCTCCTCGCCTTCATTTCCATCCTGCGCGAATCGCGGAGCCTGACGCGTGGCGGTGGCGAAATGCTGGTTGCCCCAGCCGCCACGGCCGCCTTTGGCGATCAGCACGCGCTGGCCGTCGTGCGAGAGATCGGCGAGAACTTCGTCGGTGACTTTGTCGCGGACGACCGAGCCGATCGGGAGCTGGATCGTGACGTCTTCGCCGTCATGGCCCGAGCAGTTCGAGCCCATGCCGTGCTGTCCGCGGCCGGCTTTCCACTCCCGCTGAAACTGGAGGTGGTACAGCGTGTTGAGCCGGCGCGAGGCGACGATCCAGACGGAGCCGCCGGTGCCGCCGTCGCCGCCGGACGGGCCGCCTTTGGGGACGAATTTTTCTCTGCGGAAGGCCACACACCCGTGGCCGCCGTCGCCGGCTTTCACGCGAATGGTGGCCTGATCGATGAACATCAATGGATCCTTACTGCTAGGGATGTACCACACGGCCGGCGGTGCTCACGCGATGAGCGCCCGGTTGCCGGCCGGAACAGGAGAGAAGCAGGATTGCCTTCTCCGTTCGAGGTGCAGCACTGAAAATGAAAAGCACCGCCCAATGAGCGGTGCTCGGGAACAGCACGCGGCAGGTTTACTCTGCTGCGGTGGCGGTGACAGGCGCAACGCTGATGAAACGGCCGCGCTCACCCTTGTCGGTGAACTGGACGATGCCGTCGATCTTGGCGAAGAGCGTGTGATCGCGGCCGAGGCCGACGTTCACGCCGGGCTGAAACTTGGTACCACGCTGACGGACGAGAATCGATCCGCCGGTAACGAACTGACCGGCAAAGCGCTTCACGCCGAGCATCTTCGGCTGCGAATCGCGACCGTTGCGCGACGAGCCCTGTCCTTTTTTATGAGCCATGGAAGACCTCCCCTGCCGAACGAGCGGCGCGATTAAACGTTGATGCTGTCGATACGGACTTCGACGACGTCCTGACGATGTCCGTGCGTCCGCTTCGTGTGATTCTTGCGGCGCTTTTTCTTGAAGACGATGATCTTCTCGCCGCGAAGCTCGCTGACGACCGTCGCGACGACGGAGGCACCTTCGACGGTCGGAAGCCCGACTTTCGGCTGGTCGCCACCAATCATCAGCACTTCACTGAACGTGACCTTGTCCTGCTCGGCCGAACCGAGCACGTCACGCTCGACCTGCAGGCGATCGCCCGCGGCCACACGATACTGCTTCCCACCGGAACGAATGATGGCGTACACAACGTCCTCCAAGAGACTGGAAATGCGCGATTCAGCACACGTTGCGACTCTCCGTGGAAAACCGGCGCCGCACGCACGCTTCCCCAGAGAGACTTCTGGGGTGCCCGGCAGACAACCGGACCTCCGTGTGACGTATTCCTGAAATGTCACACCGTTCCGAACTGATGAAAAAAGGGCGCCTTGCGGCGCCCTTTTCGTCTGCTGAGGATGGCGGGAACTTAGAAACGGAAGCGGGCGCCGAGCTGAATCAGGCGCTGCTCGCCCTGCAGCGGATCGCCGGCGAAGGCGGTCGGCTGGCGGTAGCGGGCGCTGTTGCGCTGACCGATGAACGCGGCCGGGTTCGTTTCGTTGAAGACGTTGAACATCTCGGCGATGAGCTCGATGCCGAGCGTGCCGGTCACGTTGAAGTCCTTCGCGACACGGACGTCGAGCTGCGAGAACGATTCGCCGCGAAGGCTGTTGACGTGCTCGGCTTCCGGAGCGAGGTCGGCCAGGAAGCGATCGCCGTCGAGATCCACACCGGCGCGGTCGCTGTACGGCAGCGCCGAGCGGTAGCGGAAGATACCGGAGAGATTCACGCCGAACGGAGCGCGATAGACGCCGCTCAGCGTCAGCTTGTGGCGCGCATCGGTGTCGAGCGGCCCGAAGCAGGCGTCGCACAGCGGGTTGCGGAAGTTGACCGACTGGTCGCCCGTGCGGTCCGGCTGGTGGTTGCCGTTGGTGAGGCGGAACTCGTCGGCGCCGGCGAGCACGTTTCCTTCGATGCGCGAGAGCGTGTAGAAGCCCTGCACCTCGAGGCGGTCCGTCATCCGCGCGCGGATTCCGAAGTTGACGCCGTCGTAGTCGGCCTCACCGTCGCCGATCCACATGCGATTGTTGTTGCCGATACCGGCGGCGGCGAAGCGGCGCGTGCTGATCGGATTGCCGTTGTTGTCGAGGAAACCGTTGAAGCGGAAGCGGTACGGAATGTCGCGGTACTCGATGTGCGTGACGTCGACGTTGACGCCGAGCCAGTTCGTGACCTGCGTCGAGTAGCCGAGCGAGATCTGATCCGAGTACGGGGTGTTGGTGATCGACGGGTGCGCGACGTTGGCCGGAGTGGTCTGGCCGATCGGGGTCGCACCGCCCGGGGGAAGCGGCTGGCCCGGCTGATAGAACGTGCCGTCCGGATTGCGGATGCCGTTCGGGTCCGAGAGGTTGTAGATCGTGCCGAAGTTCGAAAGCACCGCTTCCGCCGGGAAGAGGATCGTGGCGTTGGTGTACGGGAAGTCGTAGTAGCGGCCGAGGCCACCGCGCAGGATGTGCTGACCGGTGCCGCTCAGGTCGAAGCTGAAGCCGAGGCGCGGCGCGATGTTGTTCGTGTCGTTCTCGAGCTGGCCGTCCCAGCCGCGGAAGTCCTCGAGGTAGTACGCGTCGTTGTACGTAGTCTGCGTCGAAAGCGCCTGCAGCACCGG
>DASVUA010000659.1:0-1639 GCA_036387295.1 Thermoanaerobaculia bacterium
CTTCGATTATCCGGATTACGTTCCGTTCCTCATGAACGCGCAGGACGAAGACGCGCGGCGCCGTTACTGGACGGCGAACACATTGCGCGGCACCGATCGCAACCTCGCCGTGCTCGACGAGATCGTCGCGCTGCGGAAAGAGATCGCCGAGCTGTACGAGGTGCCGAGCTTCGCGCACTACGTGACGAAGCGGCGCATGGTCGAAAATCCTGAGACCGTGACGAGGTTTCTCGACGAAGTGCGGAGCGCCGTCACCGAAGCCGAGCTGCGCGATCTCGGCGAGCTCGCGGCATTGAAGGCGGAGATGACGGGCGAGCCCGGCGCGCAGATTCAGCGGTGGGATGTCACCTTTTATCGCGAGCGGTTGCGCGAGCAGCGTTACGCGATCGACCAGGAAGAGCTGCGCAAATACTTTCCGACCGAGCCGACCGTGCGCTGGATGCTCGACATCAGCGAGCGGTTGTACGACGTCCGGTTCGAGCGCGCGGAAGTGCCGGTGTGGCAGGAAGACGTCATCTATCTCGACGTCCTCGACGCCACGAGCGGCGCATTCATCGGCGGCATCTACCTCGATCTTTATCCGCGCGACGGCAAGTACAAGCACGCCGCTGCCTGGCCCGTGCGTGGCGTGAGCCGCCGCACGGGACGGAAGCCGGTCAGCGTGCTGGTGACGAACTTCGACCGCAAGGGCCTCACGCACGACGAGCTCGAGACGCTGCTGCACGAGTTCGGGCACGTGCTGCACGGCGTGCTTTCGGACACGCATTACATCGGCCACTCCGGTACGAGCGTGCAGCGCGATTTCGTCGAAGCGCCGTCGCAGATGTACGAGGAGTGGGCGAGCCGGATGGAGAGCCTCTCGCTGCTGCGCGATCACTGCAGCGGCTGCCCCTCGGTCGATGCGTCGCTCGTCGAGCGTCTCAATTCGGCGAAAAAATTCGGGTCGGGGATCGATTACGGACGCCAACTTCTCTACGCCGCGTTCGACATGGCCCTTTCCAACGAAGCTCCCGGTGCGTCGCTCGACGTCTGGGCGAAGATGGAAGGGGCGACGCCGATGGGACATGTCGAGGGGACGCAGTTCCCCGGCACGTTCGAGCACATCGCGAGCGGTTACGCGGCCGGGTATTACGGCTACATGTGGGCGAAAGTGATTGCGCTCGATCTGGTGTCGGCGTTCGGTGCAGACGTGATGAATCGCGAGACCGGCCGCCGTTTCCGCGAGCTGATTCTGAGCCGCGGCAGCGAGGAGCCGGCGCGCGATCTGGTGGAACGATTCCTCGGGCGTCCGGTCGCGAGCGACGCGTTCTTCGATCACATCAGGGGCGTCTGAGTCTCGCGACTCTCTCTATGAATACGAAAATTCTGCTCACGCTCAGTGCGGTGGTGATGGGGGCGATGGGCATCGCGGCGTCGTTTGCGCCGCACGAAATTCTCCATTCCTTCGGCAGCGCGGCAACCGGCGTGCTGCCGCTCCTCGTGCAACTCCTCGGCGCATCGCTGTTCGGCCTCGCCATGGCGAACTGGCTCGCACGCGGCAGCCTGATCGGCGGCATCTACAACCGCCCGCTCGCGGTCGGCAACCTCGCGCATTTCACCATCGGCGCCCTCGCGCTGCTCCGCGCGCCGATGGCAGAAG
>DASVUA010000660.1:0-4127 GCA_036387295.1 Thermoanaerobaculia bacterium
TCCGGGAGGCGCGCGGTACGACCGGTTTCGCCGGCTGCCCGCTCACGAACTGCGATTTCACCGGCGCGCGGCTGCCCTACGCCGACTTCAGCTCGCTCACGCTCACCGCTGTCCGCTTCAACGGTGCAATCCTGAATGGCAGCCGGTGGCGGGACTGCACGTTCAAGGACGTCGACTTCGGCGGGGCCACGCTGGCCGAGGCGGACTTTACCGGCGCGACGCTCGTCGCGGGTACTGTAAAGCCGAACCCGGCGAAACTCGGATCGTCGCCCGCTGCACGGACCCGCTTCAACAACGCCAGGGTGCACAGTGGGTTCCTCGGCCTCGACTGGTCGTACTGCGACTTCACCGGTGCCACCATCGACTTTGCCGCCGACTTCAACGGCAGCCAGCTCAAGGCGGCGTTCGCGGTTTTGCCGAACGTGAGTTTCGCGGGGAAGGTTCTGCGCGAGGCGAATTTTCAGTCGGCGGTTCTCCACGGCGCGAGCTTCGCCAATTGTGATCTCGACAGCGCGGTATTCACTGACGCCTTGCTCAATCGCAGCGGCGATTGGACGGGTGCCGACTTTGCGAGCGCGCGGCTCGGGCTGGCAGATTTCGCGCGAACCGACCTCACCGGCGTCACGTTCACGTCGGCGTTCCTCAAGGGGGCGAAGTTCCGAAACACGCTCATGCAGCAGACGGACTTTTCCAACGCCTTTCTCGCCGAGGTCGACTTCACTGCCATACGAGACCGCCGCATGTCGGGTGTGAGCTTCGTCAATGCCTGCCTCGTTTCGGCCGTATTTCGCGAGACGGCGATTACGTCCTACGACGCCAAGGCACCGAATTTCTCCAAAGCGATCCTGCTCGGCGCCGACTTTACGGGCGCCTCGCTGGCCGACGCGATCCTCAGTAACGCGAAGCTATCAACCGCCCCCGGAACGATCGTCGCCATTCTCCCGGCGCGCGGCGCGAGCACGGAGCCGAAGAGGATGACGCTGACGTACAAGGCGACCGTGCTCCCGCCGGCGCTGACCGGCCCGCAAACACGCTGCCCCGACGGCAACTCCGGCCCATGCGACGCCAGACGCCTCGACACGGGGACGCCACCCAAGGAATGGGTACAGCCGTAATCGCGCTGCATCGGCAACGCCGTTCGACTGCCGCGCATAGAAGAAGCGTGGCGCAACACGTCTGACGCGCGCGTTACTGCGCCTCTAGCGCCGTGACCGGGATCACGTGGCGGGGTGGAAGGGCGTGATTATATGCGCGCCGTCCAATGTCGAGAGCCGCGCCGGGGCGCGCGGCTGAGGAGTGTCTTTCAGTGAAGAAGTTGATGTACGCGATGGCAGCGATCGCATTGTGCGCGAGCTCTGCCGCGCTGGCCGGGGAACCGCGAGCGGAAGCCGTGGCGCTGCCGAATCCGGTCATGTTCGTCGGGCAGGTGCCGATTCCGACCGACTTTGCGACGGTGGTCTCGACGTTCGGCAATCACGTCGGTCATCAGTCGGTCGCGCCGCGGGGCGGCGATCTGTTCATTCTCTATCCGAGCGGCACGCTGAAAAATGTCACCCGCGCCGCGGGATTCGGGAACTCCGGTTTTCAGGGAGCAAACTCGATTGCGGTGCGCGAGCCGAGTGTGCACTGGTCGGGAACCAAGGCGCTGTTCAGCATGGTCGTCGGGGCGCCGACGCAGCAGTATCAGAACAACGTCACCTACCGCTGGCAAATCTACGAGGTCACGAATCTCGGCGAGACGCAGACGCCGGTGATTACGAAGGTTGCAAAACAGCCGGCGACCTTCAACAACGTTTCGCCGTTCTACGGGACCGACGGCCGCATCCTCTTCACCTCGGATCGTCCGCGCGGCGGCGAGGCGCATCTCTATCCGCAGCTCGATGAATATGAGGAAGCAGCGACCGTCACCGGCATCTGGAGCCTCAATCCCGTCACCGGCGATCTGCGTCTCCTCAATCATCTACCGTCGGGCGCGTTCACGCCGTCGATCGACAGTTTCGGACGGGTGATCTTCACACGCTGGGATCACCTGCAGCGCGATCAGCAGGCCGACGCCGACGCGGAAAATCCGGGCGAATACGGGACGTTCGACTTTTCCGACGAAAGTGCGGCGGCGCTGAAGCTCAATCAGCGCGTGGAGGTTTTTCCCGAGCCGCGGAGCGGTAACACGCCTCCCGGAAGCAATCTGGTCGGGAACAACATCAATCACTTTTTTCCCTGGACGATCAACGAAGACGGGACATCGGAGGAGACGCTCAATCACATCGGGCGCCACGAGCTGCATCACTATTTCGCCCGCTCCTTCAATGACGATCCTGCCATCATCGAGTTCGCATATTTCGACGGTGTTCGCTTCAACACCCGCCAGGCCGACAATATGTTTCAGTTGCGTGAAGACCCGGCCACGCCGGGACTTTATTACGCAATCGATTCGGTCGAATTCGACTCGCATGCCTCAGGGCAGATCGTGAGCCTGCTGGCGCCGCCGACAAAGCACGCCGATCAGATCCAGGTCAACTGGATCACGCCGCGCACGACGAAATTCTTCAACGATCCTCCGGCGCCGCCCGATCACTCGGGCCACTATCGTGATCCGCTGCCGCTGTCGAACGGAACGCTGCTCGCCGCCCATACGGCCGAGACCCGCGGCGATACGAACATCGGCACGGGTGCGAATCCGCAGTCGCGCTACGACTTTCGGCTCAAGCCGATGACATTGCAGCAGAGCGGGTATTACACGCCCGGAGCTCCGCTGACCGCCGGGATCGCGGCTAACGTCTCGTACTGGGATCCGGACAAGCTCGTGCAATGGAGCGGCATGCTGTGGGAGATCAGCCCGGTCGAGATTCGGGCGCGGGCAATCCCGCCTGTGATGACCACGCCGCTCGAGCAGCCGGAGCTCAATGCCTTCACGGAGGCGAACGTCGATTTGCAGCAGTTTCGCCAGTACCTCGTCGAGCAGAACCTCGCCCTGATCGTCACGCGCGACGTCACCACGCGCGACAAGGCAGACAAGCAGCAGCCGTTCAATCTGCGCGTGCCCGGCGGCGTCGCGCACATCGTCAATCCGGCACAGAAGACGTACGACGTCACGCGGATGCAGTTGTTTCAGGGCGATCAGGTGCGCGGCATCGGCGGCACGCCCAATCCGAGCAATCCGTCGCAGATCGTGGGTGGACGCGAAGGGCGGCGCGTGCTCGCGCGCACCATGCACGACCCCGCCGCGATCGCTGCAAATCCACCGGCGACAGGGATGCCGCAGGGGAGCGTGCAGATCGCGCTCGACGGGTCACTGGCCGCATTCGTCCCGGCGCGACGTGCGCTGAGCTGGCAATTGACCGACGCGAATCACGTCGGCGTCGTGCGCGAGCGCTACTGGATCACGTTCCAGCCGGGTGAGGTTCGAGTCTGCGGTTCGTGCCACGGCGTCAATTCGAAAAATCAATTGAATCAGGATGCGCCGGTGAACACGCCCGCCGCGCTGACGGCGCTGCTGCAGTTCTGGAAGAGCATGCGTGCGGCCCTTCCGTCGCCTCCCGCGAATTTCACCGCCACCGCCGCCAGTACCACGAGCATCGGCCTCTCCTGGTCCGCCTCCGCCGGTGCAACACCGAATACGCAATACGAAATCGCGCGCGCCACGGCTGGCAGTGCGTTCGTGACGATTCAGACCACCGCGCTCACGACGTTTACCGATACCGTGACGGCGGGGAACGCATACGTCTACAAAGTACGCGCGATCGACAGCGGCGGTACGTCGCAATATTCAACCCCGGACGTGGCGACGACGTTCGTCTTTACCGACGACCCGCTGCTTCCACAAGGAAACAGAATCAAAGCGGTGCATCTCGCCGAATTGCGACAAGCAGTGAATGCCCTACGCGCGGCAGCCGGCCTCGCCCCGGCGACGTTTACGGATCCAACGTTATCCAGTGCCGTCCCAATCAAAGCGGCGCACATCCAGGAGCTACGCACCGCGATCACCCAGGCCCGCGTCCCCCTCGGCCTCAGTAACACGACATTCACCGACGCCGTCCTGACCGCCCAAACGACAAAAGTACGCGCCGTCCATGTGGCGGAGCTGCGCAATGGGGTGAAATAGAAGCGCCTGTGCGGAACGCGCAACA
>DASVUA010000661.1:0-7158 GCA_036387295.1 Thermoanaerobaculia bacterium
CCGCTCCACTGGTTCAAGCGAAAACAAAAACGCCCTGGCAACTGGCAACGGGCAACTGGCAACCTATGTCTGAATTCGTCGTCTTCTTCTTCTTCGCCGCGGTGGCCGTGGTCTTCGCGCTGGTGGTCGTGCTGCACCGGAATCCGGTCGTCGGCGCGCTGTCGCTGGTCGCGTCGTTTTTTGCGCTGGCGGTCATGTACGTGCTGCTCGAGGCGCCGTTCGTCGCCGCGTTGCAGGTCATCGTTTACGCCGGCGCGATCATGGTGCTGTTCCTGTTCGTCATCATGCTGCTCAATCTGCAGCATGTCGCCGAGCCGCCCACGCGCCCGGTGCAGCAGTTCCTCGGCTACACCTCGTGCGCCGCGTTCGGCATCGGCCTGATCTACTACCTCTTGAAGTACGGCGTCCTCCCCTCGCTGCCGGCGGGGCCGTTCCGCGCCGACACGCGTGCGATCGGCATCCGGATGTTCGAGGCGTACGTCTTCCCGTTCGAAATGGTCTCGATTCTTCTCCTCGCCGCCATCGTCGGAGCGCTCGTCCTCAGCGGACGCGCGGTCGGTCAGCGGGCGAGCATCGGCACGGAGCTGAGTGAAGCTCCCGCCTCGAATTCCGGAGAGCCGCGATGATCCCGACTCACTACTTTCTGATTCTCAGCGCGGTCTTGTTCACGATCGGCGTCATGGGCGTCCTGACGCGGAAGAACGGCATCACGATCTTCATGTCGATCGAGCTGATGATCAACGCGGTGAACCTCACGTTCCTCGCCTACGCGCGGCAGTTCAACGACCTGCACGGCCTCATGTTCGTCTTTTTCATCATGGCGGTTGCGGCGGCGGAAGCGGCCGTCGGCCTGGCCATCTTCATCTCGCTCTTCCACCACCGGAACACCATCGACGTGGACGAAGCGAATCTGATGCACTGGTAGCAAACCGAAGCTGACGCGACGGCACAACAGTAGCAATTGTTCAGACGCAGGAGTCTGAACAATGGATAAAACCGAAAAGCTCATTGACTGGGAAGAAAACGAGCGTGAAGACCGGAACCGCAACGGTCTGAGCGATGACATCGAGCCGCCGATCCCGGATATCTCCGCGGGCTCCGCGAAACTCAATTATCGACTTCAGAACGACGGCCTGGCCGACACGACCATCACCGGTGGCGACGTCGACGCTCAGTTCGAAGGGGCGCAGTTCTCCGGCGATGAATCGGCGGTGAGCAGCATGACCACGCCGGAGCAGAATCAGGTCGACGAGACCGGCGCGGCAATGGGCATCACGTATCAGGACAACGAGGAACTGAAGTTCGGAGAGAAAGAGCGCAGCCGGGACATCAAACGCTGGGAGCTCGACCCTGCTTCTTCCGAGGATTACATCGATCGGGTCCATGACGACGGACTCGACGACGACACAGAGAACAGTTAACGCGGACGCGGGTCTCCTCGCGTCTGCAGACGTGAGGAGAGATGAACGTAGAACGCTGAACACGGAACATGGAACGGGCTGCATGCCGGCCCCGCCTCCGTTCCGTGTTCCGCGTTCTACGTTCTACGTTCGCGGATCATGCTCAACAACCTCTGGCTCATCCCCATCGCGCCGTTCATCGGCTTTCTGCTGAACGGGATCTTCGGCAAGCGCGCCGGCAAAGGCTTCGTCACCGCGGTCGCGCTGCTCGGATCGCTCGCGGCGGCAGTGCTCGGCACCATCGCCGTCTTCGAGTACACCGGCCACTACCACCACGGCGAACGGCATCTCAACGTCGTTTACGAGTGGTTCAATTCGGGTGGAATCGGCGCCGACATCGCGTTCCAGCTCGACCCGCTCTCGATCGTCATGCTGATGGTCGTGACCTGGATCGGCTTCCTGATCCACGTCTACTCGGTCGGCTACATGCACCATGAGGAAGGCTACTGGCGCTACTTCGCCTACCTGAACCTCTTCCTCTCCGCGATGCTGATCCTGATCCTCGGGAGCAGCTATCTCTTCATGTTCGTCGGCTGGGAAGGCGTGGGACTCTGCTCCTACCTTCTCATCGGCTTCTACTACCAGACCGACACCGCCCCCGCGGCCGGCAAAAAGGCATTCGTCGTCAACCGCATCGGCGACTTTGGTTTCCTCATCGCGATGTTCCTGATGTTCACCTACATCGGCAGCGTCGACTTTGCGAAAGTGCAGCAGGTCGCCGCCGCGGGCGGACTCTCGGCCGGCATCGTCACCGCCATCTGCCTGCTGCTCTTCGTCGGCGCGACCGGCAAGTCGGCGCAGATTCCCCTCTTCGTCTGGCTGCCGGACGCAATGGCCGGCCCGACGCCCGTCTCCGCGCTCATCCACGCGGCCACGATGGTCACGGCCGGCGTCTACATGATCGTCCGTTCGAACGTGCTCTATCGCCTCGCGCCCGACGCGATGCTGGTCGTGGCGATCATCGGCGGCCTCACCGCGCTTTTTGCGGCGACCATCGGCCTCCGCCAGTTCGACATCAAAAAAGTCCTCGCCTACTCGACCGTCTCGCAGCTCGGCTTCATGTTCATCGCCGTCGGCGTCGGCGCGTTCACGGCCGCGGTCTTCCACCTCGTGACGCACGCGTTCTTCAAAGCCTGCCTCTTCCTCGGATCGGGCTCGGTCATTCACGCCATGAGCGGCGAGCAGGACATCCGCAACATGGGCGGCCTCAAGGAAAAGATCCCGCAGACGTTCCGGACGTTCCAATGGGCGACGTTCGCGATCGCCGGCCTGCCGTTCGCGGCCGGCTTCTTCTCGAAAGACGAGATCCTCGCCTCCGCCTTCTCCACTCCCTACTTTCCGGGCGTCGGAAAGTTCGTCTGGCTGCTCGGAACACTCGCGGCGTTCTGCACCGCGTTCTACATGTACCGCCTCTACTACCTCACGTTCTACGGCAAGTTCCGCGGAACGCACGAGCAGGAACATCACCTTCACGAATCGCCCGCCTCGATGACCGTGCCGCTCTGGATTCTCGCGGGTCTTTCGCTCGTCGGTGGTCTGCTCAACCTCCCGCACGTCCTGCACGTGCCGGGCAACGCGTTCCTCGCGCACTGGCTGCATCCGATTTACCCCGAGGTGCCGGGCACGCATGGCGAGATCGAGCTGCATGCATCGACCGAGTTCTTCGTGGCCGGACTCTCGACGCTCATCGCGATCGTCGGCTGGTTCCTCGCCATGCGGCTCTACAAGAACCGCGAGCTGGTCTCCGACGCAGCATTCGAACAGCGCGCGCCCGGTCTCGCGCGTGCGCTCGAGAACAAGTGGTACGTCGATGAGCTGTACGGCGCCACGATCGTGCGGCCGCTGGCGGGCCTTTCACGCTTCTTCTGGAAGGGCGTCGACGCCGTGATCGACGGCATCGCGGCCACGCTCGGATTCGTCGTCCGCGGCTTCGGCGACATCATGCGTTTCTTCCAGACCGGCAACGTCCGCAACTACGCGCTGATGTTCTTCATCGGCGTGATTCTGTTCGTCGCATTTTTCGCTTGAGATGTTGTCGGTTCTCAGTGGTCGGTTGTCCGTGCAGCATCGCCCCGGCGACAAGGCGCAGAGAACTGACGACCGACAACTGACAACAGCTCCGAGGTCATGACTCAGATGCCGTTACTTTCACTCATCCTCTGGCTGCCGCTCGCTGCCGCGATCGTGCTCGCCTTTTTCCCAAAGTCTGCTGACGCCGCGGGTGCCACGCTGGTGAAAGGGTGGGGCCTGTTCTGGTCCGCCGCGACGTTCGTGATCTCGCTCGGTTTGCTGAGCGGCTGGGACAACGCACAGGCAGGCTTTCAGTTCGTGGAAAGCAAACCGTGGATTCCGCAATGGGGAATCACGTACGGCCTCGGCATCGACGGCATCACGCTGTGGCTCGTCCTCCTCACGACCTTCCTCACGCCGCTCGTGTTTCTTTCGCAGTGGAACTCACTGCACAAACATCCGAAAGAGTACGTGCTCGCGTTCCTGGTGATGGAGACGGCGATGATCGGTGCGTTCCTCGCCACCGACCTCCTGCTCTTCTACATCTTCTTCGAGCTGATGCTCCTGCCGATGTACCTCGTGATCGGCGTGTGGGGCGGCACGAACCGCATCTACGCCGCGATCAAGTTCTTCCTCTTCACGATCGCCGGCTCGCTCCTGATGCTGCTCGCGATCATCTATCTCGTCTTCCAGAACTATCACCAGACCGGGTTGCCGTCGTTCACGATCACGGACCTCTACGGCACCGTGCTGCAGCCGAACGTGCAGATGTGGCTCTTCTTCGCGTTTGCGCTGGCGTTCGCGATCAAGGTGCCGCTCTTCCCACTGCACACCTGGCTCCCCGACGCGCACGTCGAAGCGCCGACCGGCGGCTCGATCATCCTTGCCGGCGTGATGCTGAAGATGGGCACGTACGGCTTCCTCCGCTTCGTGCTGCCGTTCTTCCCCGAATCCTCCGCGCGCTGGGCGGGGATGATGATGACGCTCTCGGTCATCGGCATCATCTACGGCGCGCTCGTGGCGTGGGTGCAGCCGGACATGAAGAAGCTGGTCGCCTACTCCTCGGTCTCCCATCTCGGCTTCTGCGTCCTCGGCATCTTCGCCATGAACCAGACGGCGATCGAAGGCTCGATCCTGCAGATGGTGAATCACGGACTCTCGACCGGCGCGCTCTTCCTGCTCGTCGGCGTGGTCTACGAGCGGCGGCACACGCGCCTCCTGGCCGATTACGGCGGCATCGGACGGACGATGCCGATCTTCACGATCTTCTTCATCATCGCCGTCCTCTCGTCAGTCGGTCTGCCGGGACTCAATGGCTTCATCGGTGAGTTCCTGATTCTCTCCGGCACATTCAAAGCCTCGCCGCTCGCCGGGACGCTCGCCGCCACCGGCGTCATCCTCGCCGCCATCTACCTGCTCTGGCTCGTGCAGCGGGTCTTCTTCGGCCCGATCACCAACGAAGAAAACAAACACATCCCCGAAATCGCCTGGAACGAAATCGCCGCACTGATCCCGATCGTCTTCTTCATGGTTTGGATCGGCGTCCACCCGAACACGTTCCTCAAAAAGATGGAGCCCAGCGTGAAGCACCTGTTGACGATGGTGAATGGTGGCGCGGAAGCAAGAACGCCGGTGCTGGCCGAGGGAGTTGACCGTTCCCCGTTGCCCGTCACCCGCACCTCTTCGCCCGAGCGATACAGCCCGGGCAACGGGCAACTGGCAACGGTGAACGCCACCGGAGGTGCCCGATGAATCTCCAACCCCTCCTCGAGCCCGGCTGGGTCAACGCCATCCTTCCCGAGATCATCCTTGCCGTCGGCGGGATGTTTCTCATCCTCTTCGACGCGTTCGTTCCGCGCGCGAAGGGGTTGCTCGCCCCGATCGCGCTGATGCTGTTCATCGGCGCGGCATGGACCGAGAACCTCTTCACCACCGGCGGAATCTTCTTCGGCGGCACGTACGAGATCAGCGGGATCACGATGATCTTCGATCTCACGTTCCTGCTCGCGGGCATGCTGGCGACGCTCTTTTCGCGCGAGTATCTCGAGCGCGAGCGGATCGAAGACGGCGCGTTTTACGCGCTGCTGCTCTGGGGCACGGTCGGCATGATGATGATGGCCAAAGGCCTCGATCTTCTGCTCGTCGTGCTCGGCCTCGAGATCCTCTCGATCTGCATCTTCATCCTGGTCGGTTTCCACCGGAAGATGCCGGTCTCGAACGAAGCCTCGCTCAAGTACTTTTTGATGGGCGCGTTCGCCACCGGCTTCATCCTCTACGGCACGGCGCTCTTCTACGGCGCGACGGCGTCGACGAACTTTACGAAGATGGGAGTCTGGTTCGCGGCGAATGAAGCGACGCCGCTCCTCACCGTCGCCTTCGTGCTGCTGATGTCCGGCTTCGGCTTCAAGCTCGCGCTCGCGCCGTTCCATCCGTGGGCTCCGGACGTCTACCAGGGCGCCCCGACTCCGGTCGCCGGCTGGCTTTCGGTCGCGCCGAAAGCGGCGACGCTGATCGCGCTCGTCCGCCTGTTCGACGCGATGGCGCCGGTGCTGCCGAAAGTGAACTGGATGGGGATGGTGGCGGTGCTCGCGGTCCTCTCGATGGTGGTCGGCAACGCCGTCGCGATCGTGCAGCGCGACCTGAAGCGAATGCTCGCCTACTCCGGCATCGCCCACGTCGGCTACATGATGATTGCGATGCTGAGCGTGCGCGATGACAGCGTCGCGGCGGTCGCGGTCTACACGATCACGTATGCCCTCATGAACATCGGCGCGTTCGGCGTCGTCTCGCTGCTGATGAAGAACGAGAACGATCCGCACACGCTCGACGACATCGCGGGTCTCGGATTCCGCCGCAAGTTCTACGGCTTCGCCCTCGCGATCTGCATGTTCTCGCTCTCGGGCCTGCCGCCGACCGCCGGCTTCATCTCGAAGTTCTACATCTTCAAGACGGCGATCGAGTCGGGCCACACCACGGTCGCGCTCCTCGGCATTCTCACGTCGATCGTCTCGGTCTACTACTACCTGCGCGTCGTCTACTACCTCTACATGAAAGAGCCGGCCGACGGCTACGCAGCCACGCCCGAGGGTGGCGTGTTCGCGCTTGGCGCGTTGACGATCGCCGTCGTCGGTATCATCGCAATCGGCGTGTATCCCTCCCCGCTCTTCCAGGCAGCCGGAAACGCGGCAAGGGCTCTGTTGCAACAGTAGTCATCACACCACTGCCCCGCTATGGCAAACCTCGAACGTGAGGCGATCTCGGAACTGACGACCGGCAGACTGTCGGTTTACGTACGCTGCCTCACGTTCCTGGAAACGCAGGGACAGAAAACCGTCTCGTCACACGAGATGGCCGAGCGTTTTCACCTCAACTCGGCGCAGATCCGGAAGGATCTCGCCTGCTTCGGCGAGTTCGGGACGCGCGGCGTCGGCTACGACGTCTCGCGTCTGAAATCGACGCTGGTCGAGACCCTCGGCATCGATCGCACACGCAACATGGTGATCGTCGGCGCCGGCAACCTCGGCATGGCGCTGGCCGATTACTCCGGCTTCAACACGAACGGCTTCCACATCGTCGCGCTGCTCGACGCCGATCCGGCCAAAGTCGGCCGCACCTCGCGCGCCGAAATCCCGGTGCTGCCGTGGGACCGCCGCGCGGAGGTCGTCCGCCGCAATCGCGTCGAGATCGG
>DASVUA010000662.1:0-12105 GCA_036387295.1 Thermoanaerobaculia bacterium
ACTGAAACCGCCCGCCAACTGCAAGCCCTACTTCTACCGCGTGCAGGTCTACGACGAATGCTCGCTTACCCCGACGGACAACAATCCGCCGCAGGCGTCGACCGGGCAGAGCACGATCTTCCCGCTCGCCGATGCCACGAATGTCGAGAACGCGATCGAGGGCTACGCGAGCTCGTCGGTCGCACCGACGCGTCCCGAGCACGTGGCGGTCGATTACAGCGGCTCGAATTCACGCTGCAACAAAGGCCAGAACCGCTGCGACGTCGTGCTCACATGGGACGCCGTCAAAACCGACACCGATAACCCGACCAGCATCATCACCGTCGACCAGTACCGCATCTCACGCGAACGCAAGAAAGCGTCGGGATCGTGGACGTTCGATACGGTGCTTCCAGTGCTGGAGAACGTCTCGGAAAACCCGTCGTTCACCAACACCGTGACGTATCACGACACCACCGCGCTGGATCACGACCCGAACGACCGCCGGAAGTGGTACTACCGGTACACGATCACGGCGCTGCAGTGCGGCGTGTCGAGTGCGGCGTCGCTTCCGGTGCAGTTCCCCCAGAGCTGCGGCCTGTCGGGATCGACCGTCATCGAGTCAGGCGCGAGCTCAGGCAACGGCTCGCTCGAGTCGCCCTGGGTCATGGGTGCGTCCGACTTCATCACCGTCGTCCCGCCCGCGACCGAGCAGCTCAACACGGTCGACTTCGAAGTCTTCCCCGAGCCCGACCCGAATCCGAACAACGCGTCGCTCGTGTCGTACACCGACACCACTGCGCCATTCGATTTCACCTGGCAGAACCAGTCGGACGGTCAGGTCTATCGCGTCGTGATCACGATGACGAACGCCAACGGCTGTACCGAACAGACCGAGCGCTTCATGCAGGACGACCCTGTGAATTGCGCCAGTGCGACGGTGACGGCCACCGGCTCGTCGGGCGGCTCGGGCACCGAGCCACTCCCGTGGGTCATGGGGGCCGGCCAGACCGACAAGGTGACGGTCAACGCTCCTTCCGGCAGCCCGATCGCGTCGGTCTCCTTCAGACTGTTCGTGAACCCCGGCAATACGCTCGTCGGCTCACCCTCGACGGACATCCTGACACCCTTCGAATTCGCGTGGCCGGCAAGCGGCACGGTGGACAACGAGGACTACCGTCTCGAGATCTCGGTCATCTACCTCGACGGATGTGCCGAGGTGTTCACGCGCTACATTCTTGAAGAGCCGCCGATCGTCTGCACCGGCGCAACGATGACCGTCACCGGCGCAAGCAGCGGGTCCGGCACGGCTGCCTCACCGTGGCTCGTGAACGGCGGCGACGTGTTGCGAGTGACCCCGCCGACCAACGGCATCATCAATCAGGTCGCGTTCACCATCACTCCGTTCACGCCGGCCGGCGCTCCGCTGCCGGTCGTCACCGACAGCACGAGTCCCTTCGAGCTGACGTGGGTCGACCGCGTCGACAACACCATCTACAAAGTCGACGCAGTCATCACCTACGGCAGCGGTTGCACCACGACGGAGACGGTCACGAGGTACGTCCAGGATCAGGTCTGCTCCGGCTCCACGGTCGCGCAGACAGGCTCCACCGGCGCCGGGACGGGCCTCACCACCTTCTCACCGTGGGTGTTCGATGCAAACGACACCGTGACCGTCACTCCGCCAGCCGGCACGACGATCACCAACGTGCAGTTCAACCTCTTCCAGGAGCCCGGCACCACCGCGATCTCGACGGCGACGGACGCAACGAGTCCGTACCAGATGACGTGGGTCAACCGTGTGGATGACGCGCTCTACCGTCTCGAGATCGTCGTGACCTACGCCGCAGGCTGCAGCGAAACGATGACGCGGTACATCCGCGATCAGGGCAGCTGCTTCCTGACGGTCTCCAGCGCGACGGTCACGAATACGACGAGCGGCAACGACAAGCTCGCAACGATCACCTATGTCGTCACGAACCCGACGGCCGAGGTGCTGACGTTGCGCGGCATCAAGATCGACTGGCTCCGCGACAACGTTCACCCGCTGGCCGTCCTCGAGTCGATCACGTACGTCGGCGCCTCGAGCGCTACGCAGAACGTCAGTGCGGCCAACGGTGCTCCGCCGACCACAGGCGTGCTGAGCACCGGGACAGTTCCAACCATCCCGGCCAGCAGCAGCAGTTATCAGATTCGCGTCACGTACAACCTCGGCCGGAAGCAGGATGTCGTCGACCTGAACACGAGCTGGATCAACAAACTGTGTCTCCAATACCTGGCGCCGAGCTTCGGCGGGTCGACCGCGTCGTGCAACGTGCTCGGCGCGACCAGCGGCAATCCGACCGCGTGTAACTGAGGAGAATGGACATGAGGACTACGCAACGCTCACCCAGAACACTCCGGCGGCGCTCGCGTGACCGCGGGTCTGCCCTGCTCGTCACGCTGATCGTCGTTGCCGGGCTGTCGCTCCTCGGCCTCGCCTTCGTCGGAGTCTCCGAGACCGAAAGCGCGATCGCGATGAATCAACGCGACGGGATTCAGACGCAGGCGATCGCCGAAACCGGCGCCCGTGCGGTGATGGAATGGTTCCAGAACCCGCAATGGGCCCGCGGCCTCGGCATCATGCCGTCGAACAACCCGGCGCCGACAGGGATGAAACGGACGCGTCTCGTCGAAGGCGTTTCGGACGTCTACAAACCGCTGCCGACGCAGTTCCTGTTCGACAAGCCGTACCGGCCGGCGCGGCAGCATCGTTTCTTCGGCGATGAAGAGACGGCCGACATCACCATCAACGACACGATCGACGCGACGACGATGACGAACCTCAACACGTTCCTCTTCGGCGCGAACAGCCGTGTCGCCGGCCGCATCACGGAAATCCGCGTCTATGCACCGCCGATCGTCGGCGGCAACCTGGTCGGCGGGTTCTGGACGAGCACCGGCCAGCGTTTCGGCACCGCCACCATTCGCGTTCAGGCGGAAAAGTGGAGCGCCGAGACCGGCGGTACGCTGCGTGCGCGGCGCATCGTTCGCCTCGTCGTCGGGGAGTTCCCGATGCCGATTCCTGCAGGTCCGATTCAGACCGCGTCGAACGCGGCCTTCGGCGGCAGTTTCGATGTTCACTGGGGCGATGAAGTCGCCCTCGGCACGCTCAATCCGTCCGTTTCGCGGACGCGCATTCCGTGGGCGAATGCGTTCCATCGTCCCGCGTTCGAGCGCGGCTACGACCCGGAGGTGTTCCCGATCGATCCCCCTGGACCGGGTGCAATCAACACGGTCAATTACCTCAACGAGCTGGTCGGAAAGACGTTCCAGGATCCCTGGGCTGGTTCACGCGCCCGCGGCACGAACAGCCATTGCGGTACCTGCGGCGCGTACGCGAACACTGCGATCGAAGGACAGCCGGTCCACGCCGCATTCCAGGGACAGACGACGACGCAGTTTCCAACCATGCGCGCCGTCACGTTTCCGACGATCCGCTACAGCATCTGGAAGCGCATCGCGCTGCAGGGCAAAGGAACGAAAGGCGTCTACTACTTCCAGTGGGCCGACAACGCCGACGGACCGCGCTTCCGCCGTAACGGAGCGGGCGACCCGAAGACGCTCGCCTACTGGGTCAACACGATCGGCGCCGGGGCCAAACTGGGACCGGGCTTCTACTTTTTCGATACAGAAGGCGGCGTCGACCCGCAGAACACCAACGGCACGACGAACACGGCGGTGCTGACCGACGGCGTCAGCTGGAACTCCAGCGACTTCGGCGGCGACTTCCTCATGTCCGGCTTCATCTACATGAACATCGAGGAGTACCGCTCCACCGGCGCCGGCGGGGCCGCGCCGGCGAACCGCTGGTACAACATGCCGGGAGAGATCTTCCGCGACGTCGGTCATCGCGTCTGGACCGGAAGCGGCTGGGAGGTCGACGCGGGCGGTACCCCGGTTCTCCGCGGCGCCGGCGACGGCGAGTTCAGCTTCCAGGACCTCAACGGCAACGGGAAGTTCGACGTCGTGGTCAACACCACGCCGACGAACTTCAACTCGTTCGACCCCGGCTCCACGCCGCGCAGCGCGTACTTTGTGAAGACGTGGAGAGTTGCCGGCGGATGTACGGTTCCACCGCTGAGCGGTGCGCCACCGGCCAGCGCCTGCTCCGAGCCGCACGAGCCGTATCTCAACTTCCAGTATCCGACCGCGAGCAACGGCACCGTCACCGTCGGCTGGGAGCCGTATGCGACCCAGGGTCGCCGTCCGCGCGATCTCGTCGGCACCTCGGTTCCGGACTGCGACGCCACGCCCGACAAGTGCACCTCGAACGGCTATGACCGCGACGGCGCGCTCGTCATCCTCCCCGTGGTGCTGCACGGCGTTCTCTACAACGAAGGCGCCTACCAGAGTCAGGGTAACGTCGATTACTTCGGCTCGGTCCTCATCCGCGGCAATGCGAGTGCGACCGGTAACGCGCAGATCTGGTTCGACGAAAAACTGATCAAGGACAACTGGGCGCCGCCCGGGATGCCTCGCGTCATCGTCTATTCGTCGATGACCGACGAACAGTAATCACGCCTCGCTCGAAGCAAAGCTCATTCTGACGACGGCACCCCGCTCCGGGGTGCCGTTGAGCGTGATGTCGCCACCGTGCAGCACGGCGACTTTTCGCGCGAGCGACAATCCCAATCCGAAGCCGCCCGGTTTGTTCGAGACGAACGGCAACAGCAGCCGCGAAGCATCGGCTTCGTCGAATCCGACACCGTTGTCGCTCACGACGATCGACGGCGGCTGATCGGCGATCTCGATCTCGATCCGCGCCGCATCGCCGCGCTCCCCCACCGCGTCCACAGCGTTGCGCACCACGTTGTCGACGGCACGCGCGAGCAAGGCGCGATCGCCCCGAATCGAGGCACGTCCCTGCACGGTGATCTGCACGGAGGCCGTGGCGCGTAACCGCTCGACGACGTCGTCGACGAGCTCGCGCAGATCCACCGGCTCGAGCTGCAGCGTCATCGGGCGGGCAAACGTGAGCAGGCGCTCGACCGCGGCGGTGAGCTGCGTCGCTTCGTTCTCCGCGGCCCGCACGCGATTCGCCGCCTCGGGCGGCAGCTCGTTGCGCATCAGGAGCTTCAGATAGCCGAGGATCGTGGAAAGCGAATTCCGGAACTCGTGTGCGATGCCGGCCGCGATCTCGCCGAGCTCGGCCAGCGTCTGCATCGCACGCACACGCGCCTCGAGCTGTTTGATGGGAGTGAGATCGGTGAAGAGCGCGAGCATCCCGAGGAGTCTCTCGTTCTCGCCGAGAAGCGGAACCGCCGTCAGGCCGATCGAGGTCGAGCCATGCTCCACCTCGATGCGCGAAACCGTTTCGCCGCCGCGCACCGCCTCACGCAGCACCGACGCGAGTGGCGCGTCGCCGACCAGCTCCGCGATGTCCATCTGCGTGTCGCGCGCCGCCGGAAGCTGCAGAATCTCGCGCGCCGCGGCGTTCATCTGGAGGACACGCGCGTTCGCGTCGAGCGCGATGAAGCCCGACGTGAGACTGCGCGTCAGCGTCGCCGAAACCATCTCCAGCTCGTCGGCACGTGTCTTCTCCGACTCGTGCAATCGCTTGAGCTCTTCCTCCTGCGCCTTCAGCCGCTGAATCGAATCGCGGAAGGTGGCGATGAGGTACGTCGTCTCGTCGGTCTGCGCGTCGCGCACGCTGAGCTCGCGCGCCTGGTCGAGCATCTCCTCGACCGGTTTCGTGATGCGCGGGAGGTAGAGGATCAAAAGGAACATGCCGGTCGCCGCCGCCGCCGCCGAAACGCTGGCGGTAGCGACGAACCGCCGCTGAATCGCGTTCAACTCCGATTCATCGAACGTCATCCGGACGAGGCCGGCACGCGTCCGGCGCAGCATCGTCGTCTCCCCCTCGGCTCCGAGGTGCAGGCGCTGCCCGCCGGTGCCGATCACCTCGATCGACGCGATCTCGTATCGAGTCAACGCGAGCAGCGCACGCACTCGCACGTCCGCCGGCGTCGCCGCGGCGCCGATCGATTCCGCGGCCGCGTCCGCCGCGACGTTCCACCGCCGCAACACCGCTCCCTGCGTCACCTCGGAGAACTGCTCGAGCACGAAAAGCAGCGCCACGATCAGGATCAGCAGAAAGCCGACGAGCACGAACAGAAACGAACGGACGTCGCGGCGGAAGCCGATCTTCGTCAGGCCGCGTGCGGATTTCGGCGGTGTCATCCGCCGGAAGTGTAGGTCGGAAGGGCCATAGTTTTACGTGCCGCTCACGCGCGGAACGACGGAACGCCTGCACGAATGGGCCATACTTCCCGTATGGTCGAAATCTTACAGACCTGTCCGACGTTGCGCGCCATATCCGAATAACTGAAAAAGGTGGTGTCCATGGTTAGACGTGTGTCTCTTGCCGTCGCGCTCCTGCTCGTCCTTGCCGCCCCTCTTTCGGCGCAGGTGACGTTCGGCGCGCAAACGACGACCCCTGACACGCTGACGAGCGTCGCGAACACCACCACGCTCGCGCACACCGTCGCCGTCTCGACCAACCGCATTCTGCTCGTCGCGGTGCACATGAACATCCGCAACGCCACCGGCACGACCGTCACGAGCATCTCGTACGCCGGACAGGCGATGACGCTGCTCGATGCGATCACCGACGGCGGCGCCGAGACGCGCACCGAGCTCTGGTACCTCCTCAATCCCGCCACCGGAGCGAACAACGTCGTGACGACGGCGGGCGGCATCACACCGGGACAATCCGTGCAGACACTCGTCAGCGCGACCAGCTTCAGCGGCGTCGATCAGATCGCGCCGGGCACCGCCACCGCCACCGGCACCGGGAATCCCGCCAGCGTCACCGTCACCGGAACCACGACCGCCGACGTCGTCGTCGACTTTCTGACGGTGCGCGAGACCGGCACGCAGACGGTCAACGTTGCGCAAGTCAGCGCCTACAACCTCAGCACCGGCGGCACCGCGGACGACATTCAGGCCTCCGCCAGCGGCCGCGCCGGCGCCGCCGGCAGTACTCCGATGAGTTGGGCCCTGACCGCCCCCGGCCGCCGCTGGACTCAGATCGGCGTCCGGCTCGAGCCTGCAACGGCCGACGTCGAAGTCACACAGCGCGCGCTCAACGATCCGGTCATTCCGGGCGGCATCCTCACGTATACCTTCGATCTCGTGAACAACGGTCCGTCGGTGGCGACCGGCGTGACGCTCACCGACACGATTCCGGCCGCGACGACGTTCATCAGCGCGAACACCTCGCTCGGCAGCTGCAGCGGCACGACGACCGTGACGTGCAACATCGGCACGATGACGAGCGGGCAGACCGCAACCGTCACGATTCAGGTGCAGGCGCCGCTCGCGGGCGGCCTCATTGCGGCCAACACCGGCACAGTCACCACGACCAGCATCGATCCCGCAACGCCGAACACCGCCAGCGCGCAGTCGTACTCGCTCGTGCAGGCGATCGTGTGCGGCACGCAGCCCGGCAAAGACGGCGCGGCCGGTACGCTTTCCGGCATCGTCAACTCGTACTGGCCGGGCACCGCGAACGCGGCGGTCGGCGCGACCTCGATCACCGTCGGTGCGCGGCGCGGCGCGGCGGTGAGCATCACGGCCGGCGATCTCATTCTGATCATGCAGATGCAGGACGCGGCGATCGACAGCAATAACGACGATCGCTACGGAAGCGGCAACGGGATCGTGGGTGGCACGACCGGCATCGGTGCCGGGTACACGAACGCGAACAATTCGGGGCGCTATGAATACGCGATCGCCACGAATACGGTCGGCGCCGCGGGCGGCACGTTGAACTTCACGGGAGTCGGCGGCGGCAACGGCCTGATGTACGCGTACACGAACGCCGCGGCCACCGCGACGCAGGGCGCGCGCCGTTTTCAGGTCGTGCGCGTTCCGCAATACACCACCGCGACGCTCGGCGGCACGCTGACCGCGGCCGCGTGGAACGGCACGACGGGCGGCATTCTCGCCCTCGACGTGGCGGGAGACCTCGCCCTCGGCAGCGCGACGGTGAGCGTCAACGGCCTCGGATTCCGCGGCGGCGCCGGCCTGCAGCGCACCGGCGGTGCGGGTACCGCAACCGATTACCGCAATACATTTGCGAGCAACGTCCACGGCGTCAAAGGTGAAGGCATCGCCGGCACGCCCGAATGGGTGCTCGACGGCGGTGTGAACACCGACGTCGGTCCGCAAGGCTATCCGAACGGCGACTTCGCGCGCGGCGCGCCAGGCAACGCCGGTGGCGGCGGCACGGATACGGATGTCGCGGTCAATCAGGAAAATGCCGGCGGCGGTGGCGGCGCCAACTGGGGCCGCGGCGGCACCGGCGGCAATGCGTGGCAGTCGAATCTCGCCCGCGGCGGGTTCGGCGGCGCGCCGTTCTACAACTCACCCGGCCGCGTCATTCTCGGCGGCGGCGGTGGTGCGGGCGCGCGCAACAACAGCTCCGGCATCGCCGCATCGGGCGCGGCCGGCGGCGGCATCGTGCTCATTCGCGCGGGACGCCTCACCGGCACCGCAACCGTCACCGCGAACGGCGCGGCGGCGTTCAACGACACCGCGAACGACGGCGGCGGCGGCGGCGGCGCAGGCGGCTCGGTCGTGATCCTCGCGCGCGGCGGCGGCCTCGGCGGCCTGACCGTGCAGGCGAACGGCGGACGCGGTGGCGACGCATGGCGTACCGAACCTGCCGGCGCCTATCCCGGCGCGCGTCACGGCCCCGGCGGCGGTGGCGGCGGCGGCTACATCGCGCTCAACGGCAACGCGGCTGCGACGTCCGTCACCGGCGGCGCGGCCGGCATCACGACGACCGCCAACGATACGTTCGGCGCGCAGCCGGGCGCTCCCGGCACCGTCGTGCTCAGCGCCTCGTTCGACGAGATCACCGGCGTCAAATCGGGCTGCGTGAATCTCTCCGTCTCGAACTCCGCTTCCCCGAACCCGGTGAACGCCGGGCAGAACATCACCTACACGCAGTCGGTCACCAACACCTCGGCGACCGTGCCGGCCCAGCAGGTCACCCTGACGCAGACCACCCCTCCCGGCACGACCTTCGTCTCCATCACCCCTCCGGCAGGATGGACGTGCGGAACGACGCCTGCCGTCGGCGGCACCGGCACGATCACCTGCACCGCGAACAGCCCGCTGGCGGCCGGCGCTTCGTCCGGCAACTTCACGCTGGTGGTCACGACCAGCCCGGCGCTCACCGACGGCAGCACGATCACCCAACCGGTGACGACGGCCACGACGAGCCCCGAGCCCGACACGACCGACAACACCGCCTCGGCCGTCACCACCGTTCGCCGCCGCGTCGATATCGCGGTGACGAAGGTGACGAACGACGCCGGCAGCGACAGCGCGTTCCAGCAGGGCGAAACGCTCATCTATACGATTCAGGTGACGAACAACGGTCCGTCACGCGCGACGAACGTCGTCATGAGCGATCCGCTCCCGACCGGCTTCTCGTTCTCGAGCGTCGTCCCGGCCGGCCCGACCTGCACGAACTCGAGCGGCACCATCACCTGCACCTACGCGATGATGGAGCCGGGCGCATCGAACCAGATCACCGTCACCGGCACGATCACCGTCAATCAGACGCAGCTCGTCAACACCGCCTCGACGACGCGCACCGAAGTCGACACCGACAGCACGAACGACACGGCCAGCGCGACGGCATTCGTCCTCGCGCCGACCGTCGTGCACATGCTCGAAGCGAGCGCGGTGCAGGATTCGAAAGGCAAAGTCCTGGTCTCCTGGACGACGTCGTTCGAAACGAACAATCTCGGCTTCAACGTCTACCGCGAGACCAGCGCCGGCCGCGAGAAAATCAACAAGCAGCTCATCGCCGGCTCCGCGCTCTTCGCCGCGAAAAAGGAACTGACATCCGGCCGCGGTTACCGCTGGAAGGATCGCCTCAAAGGGACGCCGTTCGCGCAGTACTACGTCGAAGACGTCGACCTGAACGGCACGCGCACGCTGCACGGGCCGATCACGCCTGTGCTGGTCGGCGACGTTCCCGAAGCGGTGAGCACCGATACGCTGGCCGGCCTCGGCACGACGGCGGGCGGCATCTTCACCTCGCCGCGCGGCTTCGGCGCGCCGCGCACCATCGCCAGCAAACCGGGGATCAATGACCTCGCCTCGCAACCGGCCATGAAGCTCATGGTCACGCAGGAAGGGTGGTACCGCGTCACCGCCGCGCAGCTCATCGCCGCCGGCTTCACGCCCGGCAAAAAGCTCGCGCTCTTCACCGACGGGATCGAGCAGCCGCTCTCGATGACGAACGACGCGATCGAGTTCTACGGCATCGGTCTCGACACGCCCTCCACCGGCGCGCGTGCGTACTGGCTGACGAACGACAAGGGGCAGGGCTACCGCGTCGCGAAAGACAAATCGAAAGGGGCGAAGCAGCCGATCGCCAACACGCCGTTCACGTACGAGCGCGTCGAGCGCACGGTCTTCTTCACCGCGCTGACGAACAACGGCGACCGCGAGAACTTCTTCGGCGCGATCGTCACCAACTGGGGCGCAACGCAGACGCTCGAGGTCGAGAACATCGATCGGTCGACGTCGACCGCGGCACTCGAACTGACGCTGCAGGGCGGCTCGGAGACCGCGCATCGCGTGCGCATCGCCCTCGGGTCGTACAACCTCGGCATCGCCGAATTCGACGGGATGTCGCGCTACGTCGCGAAGCTCGCCGTGCCGGTCAGCGCGCTCGCTGACGGCGCGAACACGCTCACGCTGACCGCCGAGAACGGCGACACCGATGTCTCGGTCGTCGAATCAGTTCGCCTCACCTACGCGCACAAACTCGTCGCCGACGACAACGCCCTCAAGGTCACGCTGGCCGCCGGTCAGTCCGCAACGATCGCCGGCTTCACGACGCAGTCCGTGCGCGCGATCGACATCACCAACCCTGCGCAACCGGTGGAGCTCGCGGTCGACGCCGCAAACGGCAATGCGACCGTCGCGGCCATCGGCTCCGGCACTCGCACGATTCTCGTCCTCGGCGATTCGCGCGTGCTCGCACCGGCGCAGCTGCTGCCGAGCCGTCCCTCGACGTGGAGCGCGTCGAACAACTCCGCCGATCTCCTCATCATCACCACCCGCGCACTCGCCGCGGCCGCGGAGCCGCTGAAGGCGCGCCGCGAGCGTGAAGGTCTCGCCACGCGCATCGTCGACGTGCAGGATCTGTACGACGAGTTCGATTTCGGCCATCGCGGTCCGCAGGCGATCCGCTCGTTCCTCGAGCGCACACGCTCCTGGAGCCGCGTTCCGAAATACGTGCTCTTCCTCGGCGATGCGAGCAACGATCCGCGCAATTACCTCGGCCTCGGCGCGTTCGATCTCGTTCCCACCAAGCTCATTCCGACGTACTACATGAAGACCGCCTCCGACGACTGGTTCGTCGACGGGTTGCAGCTCGCCGTCGGCCGCCTGCCTGCGCGCACGCTCGCCGAGGCGGAGACGATGGTGCAGCGCATCGTGACGCGCAACACGGCTGGCAATGACCGCGTGTCGTTCGTCGTCGATCCGGAGTTCGACGCGAATGCGGCGTCGCTCAACGCGCTCGTCCCCGCTTCGCATCCGCGCACGTTCGGCACGAATACGAACGGCGCATTCGACTCGCTGCTCCTGACGTACATCGGCCACGGCTCGGTCGACCTCTGGAACACGAGCGGATTCAACGGCAGTGCGGCAGCACAGCTGACGAACGCGAAACAGCCGATCGTCGCCGCGATGACGTGCCTCAACGGCTACTTCCACGACGTCTCGATGTCGAGCTTGTCCGAGGCGCTGCTCGCGAATCCGAACGGCGGCGCCGCGGCGGTGTGGGCCTCGTCCACGCTGACCGAGCCCGACCCGCAGATGGACATGGCGCGCGCGTTCTTCCGCCATCTCTTCGCCGGAGCGACCATCGGCGATGCCGCGACGCGCGCGAAGACGGCCACGACCGATCCGGACGTCCGCAAATCGTGGATCCTCTTCGGCGATCCGAGCATGAAGCTGCGATGAGATGAAGCTGTACACAATCGAAGAGCGGCGGCTGCGGCCGCCGCTCTTCGATCAGATCAGCAGCATCCGCACGTACAGGTTCATCAC
>DASVUA010000663.1:0-4841 GCA_036387295.1 Thermoanaerobaculia bacterium
GTTTGGAGTGCTACCGGCGGGCTAAGAGCCCGCCGCTCCACTATGGCGCGGATTACGTGCGGGGGTCGTAATACCGGACGGCGAGGACGCCCAGGCCTTTTTTGCCTTGTTCTGTCTTCGGGTCGTCGGTCACGACGACCATGACGTTCGGCAGGGTGTTGTCGTAGACGAGGATCGACTTCGTGGCGACGCGCGGGTCGCCGTGCGCCTGGCGGAGATAGTCGCGCTCTTCATTGAACGCGCCGCGGACTCCGTTCAGGTATGTGAAGAGCTCGAAGCGGATCGAGATCACGCGGCCATTGCGGAGCTCGAGCGTCATCGACTTGTCTTCGCTGTAATCGACGATCAGCTCGTTCGCGCTCTTCCCCTGCTTCGGCGTCCACTTGTCGAGCGCGCGAATCGCTTCGGCGCGCGGCATGCCGACCGTCAGGTGAAACGCTTCGGGTCGCATCCACGACGTGCGGCTGGTCGACGGAAACGACGTGGCGAGGAGCAGGAGCGCGAAGAGGATTTTCATTCGTTGGGCGTGGCTCAGTGGACGTACGAAGGGGTGATCGGCTGCTCGACGACGCGCCGGGTCTGGATGATGGAGTTCGCCAGCACGACCCGCTTGCCGATCTCTTCCCACTGCTCGTTCTGCACGAGGTCGGGGACGGCGATCGACGCGCCGAGATTCACCGCGATGCAGCCGGCGTCGAGATAACTGTCGATCATGTCGAGCGGCACCGGTCCGCCGGCGAGCATCGGGATGTCGCGAATCGGGCCGCGGATCGTCCGGATGTAGTCGGGCCCGCCGAGGAATTGCGCCGGGTAGATCTTGATCACGTCGGCGCCTGCTTCCCACGCGCGGATGATCTCGGTCGGCGTGGCGGCGCCGGCGACGCAGAGAAGATCGTTCTCGATCGAGTATTCGATCACCTGCGTGTCGGTGTGCGGCGAGACGATGATCGTCGCCCCGGCGCGGCGCGCGAGGCCCGCGTCGTTCGTGCTGCGCACGGTGCCGGCCGCAATCGCGATCGTCTTCCCGTAACGCTTGTGCAAGGACGTCATCAGTTCGATGGCGTCAGGCGTGGTCATCGTGATCTCGATGATGCGCATGCCGTTGCGTGCATACGCTTCCGCGACTGCTTCAGCCGCTTCCGCGCTGTCTTCACGCACGACGCCGATGATTTGTTCGTTGTAAACGCGGGCGAGGAGCTCTTTACGTGACATGACGGGTCATTAGATTAACAGGCGTGTCATCCCGACGTCTTCATGTGTCATTCCGCGCTTTAGCGCGGAATCAAAACGTCTTCTCTCAATGCACCGCTGCCGCGATTTCCGCAAACGGCGGTTCATCTCTCAATGCATCGAGACGTGGATCGACGTTCAGGAACACCATCCAGGCAGAACGATCTTCCAGCGCTTTCCTGAGTTGCGCGATCGCTTCGCGCGAATCGCCGAGGCCGGCATGGACGACGGCAATGTCGTAGGGCGAGATGTAGCGCGTCTCTGCTTCACCGTCGAGCGTGCCGAGGAGCATCTGCGCCTCGTCGCGTTCGCCGGCGATCGCTCGCGTATGCGCGAGCATCGCGAGCAGGATCGGAATCGCGTCGACTTCCAGCGCGCGCGCGAACGCCTCGGACGCTTCGTGATAGCGCCGCTGCTGCCCGAGCGCCATGCCGAGCCAGCCGTGCGCCGGGATGAACTTCTCGTCGAGCTCGAGCGCTTTGCGGAAACGGCGGATCGCCGACTCGAAATCGCGCGCAAAGTAGAACGGCCAGCCGGCGTGCACCGCGATGATCAATGACAGCGGATCGAGATCGGCGGCCTTCGAGATCTGCTCGACGGCTTCGTCGAAACGGCCGCGCGCCGAGAGCAGCATCGCGTAGCCGTCATGCGCCGTCGCGTAATTCGGGTTGAGCGCGATCGCGCGCCGGTACGCTTCCTCGGCGCCTTCCCAGTCCCAGTCGAACCACCAGCGCACCGCGCCGAGCGATGCCCACGCTTCGGCGAGGCCATCGTCGAGCTCGATCGCACGCATCGCCGCCGCCTTCGCTTTCGGCATCACCTCGTGCGGCGGCAGCGGGATGTTCGTGGCGAGCGTGACGAAGCTGTCCGCCAGTCCGGCGTATGCGCTTGCGAACGACGGATCGGATTCGATCGCCTCGCGAAAGAACTGAATGCCGCGCCGCAGGCTCTCCTCGGTGCGCTTGTTCCACTGATACCGCCCTTTGAGATACAGCTGGTACGCCTCGCTGTTGCTGGTCGGCTTGCTGCGCAGCTTCTTCTTTTCCGCGCCGGTGAGCTTGAGCCGCAGTTTCTCCGCGATCTCCCGCGCCATCTCTTCCTGCAGCTTCACGAGATCGGCGAATCCGCGGCTGTACGACTCGCCCCAGAGCTGCGCGCCGTCGAGCGAATCGACCAGCTCGACGTTGATGTAGAGGTGCTCGCCGACGTGTTTCACCGAGCCGCTGAGCACCGCACGCACGCGCAGCTCGCGTCCCACGCTCTGCGCGTCGACGTCGCGGTTCTTGTAGCGGAACGCCGTGCTGCGCGCCATCACCTTCAGTTTCGGGAGCTGCGAAAGCTTGTTGATGATCCCTTCGGTGATGCCGTCGCTGAGGTATTCGGCGTCCGGATCTTTCGATGCGTTCGTGAGCGGCAGGACCGCGATCGAATCGATCGTCTTCGGAGTCCGGCGCCGGACGATGGCGCGGACGAGATCGTCCTGGATGCTCGTGCTGCTGCCGATCGAGCGAAGCGTGAGCGCGAGGTCGCGCGCCGATTGAAATCGTGCGGAAGCGCTCTTTTCGACGCAGCCCTCGATGATGCGTTGAAAGTCGGGCGGAACGGCGGCGCTCAGCTCCGCGCGCGGCAATGCGTCCTTCAGGATGGCGGCGATCGTCGCGGCACCCGATTCGCGGTGAAACGGCTTACGCGCCGTCACCATCTCGTAGAGGATGCAGCCGAGCGAGAAGAGATCGGCGCTCGGGTCGACCGGCTCGCCGCGCAATTGCTCGGGCGCCATGTAGCCGAGCGTGCCGATCACGGTGCCGGGATGCGTCTGGAACCACTTGGTCGTCTCGATGTGCGCCTCGTCGCGTTCGGAGAGCGCGGGGTCGGTCTGAGCGAGACCGAAGTCGAGAATCTTCACGCGGCCTTCGACGGTGACAAAGATGTTCTCCGGCTTGAGATCGCGATGAACGATCGATTTCGCGTGCGCGGCCGACAGGCCGTCCGCCACCTCGGCGCCGATCTCCACCGCGCGGCGCCACGGCATCGGCGTGCTGTGCATGTGCTCGCGGAGCGTCTTTCCTTCAAGCAGCTCGGCGACGATGTAAAAGGTCGAGCCTTCGCGCCCGACGTCGTGCACGGCGAGGATGTTCGGATGCGAGAGCGCCGCGATCGCACGCGCTTCCCGTTCGAGCCGGCCGGTTGCTTCGGCGTCCTGCATCGACTCGGCGCCGAGCACTTTGATGGCGATGTCGCGGCCGAGCCGCGGATCTCGTCCGCGATATACCTGCCCCATCCCGCCTTGGCCGAGGAGTGAAACGATTTCGTAATGGCCCACGCGGGCCCCGGGCGGGAGCATGTGCGCGACATTCTAGTGAGATTCGCGCGCGGCTCGTGACGTAACGCTGAAGAGGCGTCCGGAGGACCCGACTCCGCGCGGAGACTCTAGTACCATTCGGCCAATGGTCCTGATCAACAAAGCGATCAACGAGGTCACGGTCAAGCTCGTTTATTACGGGCCGGGCCTCTGTGGAAAAACGACGAATCTCGAGAAGATCTACGCAAATCCGAAGGTCGACAACAAAGGGAAGATGATCTCGATGTCGACCGAGACGGACCGGACGCTGTTCTTCGACTTCATGCCGATGGAGCTCGGGACGATCGGCGGTCAGAAGGTGCGGGTGCAGCTCTACACCGTGCCCGGCCAGGTCTTCTACGACGCGACGCGCAAGCTCGTGCTGCGCGGCGCCGACGGCGTGGTGTTCGTGGCCGATTCGCAGCCGTCGATGCGCGCTTCGAACCTGCAGAGCCTCGAGAATCTGAAGGCAAACCTGCGCCTCAACCGCCTCGATCCCGACAAAGTCGCGCTCGTGTTTCAGTACAACAAGCGCGATCTGCCGAACGCCACGCCGGTCGAGGAGATGTCGTCGTACCTGAATCCCGGCAATGCGCCGGTCGTGGAAGCGGCGGCCGTGAGCGGCGTCGGCGTGACCGCGACCTTGCGTGCGGCCGTCGCGCGCATTCTCGAGAACGTCAAGAACAACGTCGACACGACGCTGTACGAAGAGCCGGAGCTGACCGCGCCCGACATGACGCAAAAGTCAGGCGTCGCGCAGCATTCGGCAGGCACGCCGAAACTCTCGATGAAAAGCGACGCGCCCGCCCCCGCGCAAAAACCAGTCGCCGCACCGCTCGCACCGCCTGCCGCGGATGCCCCTGCGCCGTTTTTCGATGCGGCCGACGCCGCACCGCAGCAGACCGAAGAAGACGATCCGTTCGCACACGTCGCGGAAGTGGCCGAGCCGGAGTTCGACGAGTCCACTGTCGATGATCTTTTCGCCAGCGCCGCGGTTGCGGAGCCCGAGCCGACGATGGGCGACGTTGCGGTGAGCGACGCCTCGATGGACGAAGTCGCGATCGTCGATGTGCCGCCCGAACCGCTGCGTGACGATCGCGCGCAAGACGAAGCGATGCTCGCAAACGCGCGCGCCCTCGTCGCGTCGCTCGAAGCCGCACTCGAACAAGCGCGCGAAAACGAGCGCGCGATCGCGGCACGCCTCGACGCGAAGTAAATCTGGTGGAGCGGCGGGCTTCAGCCCGCCGAATCATGCTCGGCGGGCTGAAGC
>DASVUA010000664.1:0-3571 GCA_036387295.1 Thermoanaerobaculia bacterium
CCGCTCCACTGGTACGACGCTTAGCGAGTCTTTGTCATCCTGAGCGCCGCAGAGCGCGAAGGACCTTCTCCGTTGCGTGCCGGAAGGTCCTTCGCCGTTTTCGCGGCTCAGGATGACAAAGGGAGACGCTTGCACTGAATCACGCGCGCCTCACCGCCGAAGCCTCGTCAGGCAGCACGACCATCGCGATCCGCAGGGGATCCCTCGACTTCGCTCGGGATGACACAGCATGGGTCCGCGTCGTAACGCACGCGGTGCAAACGACACGCGAAACCGCATACGCCAGATCAACGGTTGATCCCGATCGTTACGCTGCGTCCTGGGGCGAACGCGGCCACTTCGTCCGCCGAGCCGAAATGCTGCGCGTTCGTTGCGTTGCGCAGGACGACGCGCAGTTCGAGGTGCGGTGAAAAGCGCCAGCCGGCGCCGAGGTCGACTTCCGTGTAGCCGGCACGCTCGACTTCCACCGGGCCGGGGCGATCGTCGTGGCCGTATGCGGAGACGGTCATAAAGACCGACGCCCCCTCGGCCGCCCAACGCACCTGCGAATGCAGCGACGGGCCGCCGATGTCGTCCAGCGCGTCGCCTGTATCGACGTCTTCCCCCTCCGCGATTGCACCGCCGAGGGTCCACTCGAGGTGCTCCATCAAACGAGTGGCGGTCTCCAACTCGACGCCGCGAATCTCCGCCTCGCCACGATTGCGAAAGAAAAAGTCGGCGCCGGCGCGATAGCGCTCGACGAGGTTGCGAATGCGGTAGTCGTACGCGTACAGCGCGACGCGCGAGCGCGCACCGTTCCAGCGCACGCTGCCGTCGAGTTGAACGCTGCGCTCCGGTTCGAGATCGGGATTGCCGGTCACGAATCCACGGCCGCTCACGCCGCGAAAGTAACGGTCGGAAAGCGACGGCTCGCGATACCCGCTCGCGACCTGCACCGTCGCGCTGACATTGCGAAACGGGCCGGCCGTCAGCGCGCCGTAGCCGGAAAACGCGACGTCATTCGTCGACCGGTCACCAAAGTAGCCGGCGCGATTGCGTGTCGTCACATGATCGGCGCGCGCACCGGCCGCGAATTGCAGCGAGCGCGCAACGCCGCCGTTCCACGCCGCAAACACGCCGGTGTTGTGGCGATCCGCGTCTTCGACCGAACCGCTCGCGTGGAGATCGAAGCGGCTGACGAAATCGACGCCCGCGACGAGCCGGGAGCGCGCTCCGGCACGATCGCCGGAAAAACGGAACGACGCGTCGCGTGCCTTCACCGCCGCACTTTCGACGCCCGTGGCGCGCAACCGATTCGTCGTGATCGAGTACGAGCCGATCGAGCCGCGCACCGCGGCGGCGTTGAACATCCCCGCCTGCTCGAGATCGAACGCGATCGTGGCGAGCGTCGCACGCTCATCGGGATAGAGCGTGAGCACCGTGTCGCTGGTCGGCGCGCCTACGTCGCGTGCGATGCTCGACATCACGCCGGTACGCAGACGGCCCCACTCCGCATCGCGCACGTATCGCAGCGAGAGGCCGCGGTCGCGATACTGCGAGTTCGCGATCTCGGTGCCGTTCGCATCTTCCGCGTCGCCGGCCACGCGCCCGTGCACGGACGCGAGCACCGCACCGCCAAAGGCATTGCTCGAGATTTCGAGCGCAGCGCTCTGCGTGTTCGTGGCGCCGAACGAGCTCCAGAGGTCGTAACGGAACTCCGGACTGCCGAGGACCGGATCGCGCGGACGGAGATGCACGATGCCGCCGATCGCATCCGATCCGTACGCAACGGAGCCGGGGCCGCGCGAGATCTCGATCGAGCCGAGACTGAGAGGATCGACAAACGTCGCCGAGGGGCCCGCGCGCCGTTCTGCCACGATGCGCGCGTCGTCGATCAGCAGCAGCGTTCTGCCGCTGGCGAGGCCGCGCACAACCGGCACGGCGGGCGGTCCTTCACCACGCAGCGTTACGCCCGGCGTCGTGGCAATCGCCTCGGCGATATGCGCCGGTTTGCGCTGTTCGATCTCTTCTGCTCCGAGCACCACCGGCGCCGCGGCAGGCGTCCCTTCGATGTTCGGCGTCGCACCGGTGGTGACGGTGATCGTCTCGCGATACGCCGCGCCGAGGCGCAATTCGGCGGGGAACGTCTGGAGATAGATCGGAGGAAAAATCTCGCCGCGGCTCCCGACGATGAGCAGCGTAGCGGGCAGCTGCGGGTCGGGGGTCAACGTGAACCGGCCGGCGGCATCGGTGCGCGCGGTGCCGTTCTGGTCGACCACCGAGACCTGCGCCCCGGCGATCGGCGCTCCGGCGCGATCGAGCAGACGTGATTCGAATGCGAGCGCGCTCGTGGAAAAGACGAGCAGCAGTGTCAGCGTGGCGAACGATCTCGGGTTACGAAACAGGAGAGCCATCGGACGCGAATTTTTTCACATCCTGCGCCCGGACGGCGCGCGTCGTTCAGCGCAGACCGGCAGCGGTGACGACGGCGGGAGCGGCCGGCTCGTTCGTCCGCGGGATGATCTCGTTCTCGATCGCTTTGCGAATGTGTTTCGCGATGCGATTGATGTAATTCACGGTCTCGCGGAACGGCGGGACGCCGTCGTACTTCCAGACGTTGCCTTCGCCGGCGTTGTATGCGGCGACGGCGAGGTCGGCATTGCCGTCGAACTTGGTGAGGAGCCAGCGGAGGTAGCGCGTACCGCCGTGGATGTTCTCGCGCGGATCGAACGAATTCGTCACGCCGAACCGTTTCGCGGTGGCCGGCATGAGCTGCATGAGGCCGCGTGCGCCTTTGTTCGAAACGATGCGCGGGTTGTAATCGGATTCGGCTTTGATGACGGCGGAGACGAGTGCGGCGTCGACGTCGAACTTGCTGGCCGCTTCGATGATGTAGTCGTTGTACGCCGAGGTGAAGAGCGGCCGGCTGTGCTCGCTGTAGCGCCAGGAGCGGCGCGGGAACACGCCCCCTTCTTCCACGATTTTCTTCACTTCCGCGACGACCTCGGCGGTCACGATTTCGTCGTCCACGATCCGCTCGATGCGCGTGAGCGGCAGGGAGAGCTTCCCGCCGTCTTTCATGTGCAGATGGATCGTCTCGGCTTCCACCGCGTACGTTTCGATCTTCATGCTGCGCCCGTCGGAGAAGAGCGCAATGCTCGCGCTCGCCGCGTGGGCGGAAAAGAGCAAGGCCAGCATGGAAATCGTACGTTTCATGGGAGCTCGGCTTCCAACGACAGAGGTGGGACGATTATGCCCGGCAGACGTTCGTCAGGCCGGCTCGACCTCATAGCGGAAAAACGTCACTTCCACCTCGTTCGGGTCTGCGGTCTTGAAGTTGACGTGGCCGTAGCTCGTCAGGCCGAGCGGCTTCCTCACCGGCGCGCCGGCGGCACGGACGCGCTCGTACCACGCTTCCACGTCACTCACTTCCAGGTAGAAACCGCCCTGAATCGACGGCTGCACGGCGCCCGCTTCGATCTCGATGAGGCCTCGTCCGTTCGGCGCGATGAAGATCGTGCCGCGGTCCTCTTCGCGATCCCAGGAGCGATACACGGCGAAGCCGAGAACGTCGCGATAGAAGGCCACCGTC
>DASVUA010000665.1:0-21465 GCA_036387295.1 Thermoanaerobaculia bacterium
GCGGGCTTTAGCCCGCCGATTATGCTCGGCGGGCTAAAGCCCGCCGCTCCACTCCAACAACGTCGTTTTAAGAGCCGGCTCCACTGGAGCGAATCGCATTCCCCCGCGGCAGACGCGCGAGCAGTTCCTCGGTCAGGAAATCGACTTTTTCGTGGAGGTGCATGATCTCCAGCTCGGCTTTGAGATTCACCTCGTACTCCGCGTCGGCGCGCAAGCGGTCCTTCGCGGCCTGACGGTTCTGGCTCACGAGCACGAAGATCGAGAGGAAGATCGCTTCGAGCGAAACGACCATCGTCAGAAAGCTGAACGGATACGGATCAAAGTGCGGCAGAAACGGGAGCGTGTTCCAGCCGATCCAGAGCGTGAACCACGCCGCGTTCAGGAAGAGAAAGAGGATGCTGCCGCTGAACGCCGCGATGACGTCCGCGACGCGCTCGATGGTGGTCGAGCGGATCTGCATTTCTTCATTGATATTGCGCGACACGCGCCGGCGCAGCAGCTCGTCCGTCGTGCGGATGCGCTGCCCCATCGTCGTCAGCAGGTCGAGCGCGGCGTCGGGATGTTTGCGGAGGAAGTGCAACAGGTCGTCGCGATGCAGCACGAGCAGCGTGGTCGGTTCGAGCGCGAGCGCGCTCGCGGTACGCGCGCCGCCGTCGAACAGCGAAAGCTCGCCGAACACTTCGCCCGCGCCGCAAAGCGCGAGCACGATGCGCGCGCCGGCGTTGTCTTTCACGAACAGCTCGACGTTGCCGCGGCCGACGATGTACAGCGAATCGCCAGGCTCGCCGAGGGAGAAAATCCGCTCGCCGGCCGGCACCTCGAGACGCTCGAAAACGCCTTCCAGATCGGCGCGCTCCTGAGCGTCCAGCAGCTTGAACAGCGAGACGGTTGCGAGAAGGTCGGCGGTCTGCATCGCATGCTATTCTCGCCTACCTCGGAACGATGGCTGAAGAGAACAAACCGCTCGAGACGTCACTCCCCGAGCTCGACGAGCGCGCCATCGGAAAGAAGTACGGACTGCGCGAGCTCGTCTACCCCGATTCCGAGCAGATGAAGAGCCTCTCCGCGTTCCTCGCCGACGCGGTTGCGAAAGGCAAATGCGGACCGTTGCCGAAGACGGCCGTCATGCTCTTCCTCGAGTTCCTGCAAGGCACGCTCAACCGCCAGCACATCACCAAAGGTCCGCGCATGTCGCAGGAAGAATACGTCGTGCTGCAGACGCCGTATTACCTCGCCGCGCGCGTGATCGGAAAGATCCAGCGGGCGCGGAAAGAAGCGGCGAAAGGGGAGGTCTACCAGGTCACGTACGCCTCGATGAACCAGTTCATCGAAGTGCTGCGCAGCCTGCTCGATCCCGGTTGCTACTGGCTTCGCGCCAAAGTTCCGGACGGCGTGAAGGAAGTGATGTCGGCAATGCTCGACTTTCTCGCCCTCTATCCCGATCAGCGGCGCAAAGGGCGACCGCTTTCGAAAGAGGGATGACCACCGCCGGACACGTCTGGAGCAGGCTCGAGATCGGGTTCCTCATCGCCTGCGTCGTCGCGATCGTCGTCATTTTCGTTGCCGAGTGGTTGCGCGGCCATCTGCGCGGGGGCGGTAAACTCCCGCGTCCTGTGCTACTGGCGATCCGCATCGTTCTCGGCATTACCTTTCTGATCCTCGGAGTGATCGGCGCGCTTCTGCCGATCCTGCAGGGATGGATTTTCTTTCTTCTGGCCGGACTGGTGCTCTTCCCGCAGAGCCGGTTCGCCATCAAAGCGTGCGAAAAGATCGAGCCGAAGATGCCGCGCACCATCGCGTGGTTGCGGCGGCGCGGAATCGGAACGCATCGGGAAATGAACCCATGACGAAACAGTACGACAAGGCGTATTTCGACCGCTGGTACCGCGGCCGGACGCGCGTGAGCACTCACGCCGAGGTGCGGCGGAAAGTGGCACTCACCATCGCCACCACCGAATACTTTCTGCGCCGCCAGTTGCGCACCGTACTCGACGTCGGTTGCGGCGAAGGCGCATGGCTGCAGCACCTCGAAGCATTCCGTCCGCGCGTGCAGTACACCGGGCTCGATTCATCCGACTACGCCGTGAAGCGTTTCGGCAAAGAGCGCAACATCCGCAAAGCGTCGCTCGGCGATCTGCCGAGCCTCAACCTCGGCGTATACGACCTCGTCGTTTGTTCGGACGTGATGCATTACGTTCCCGACGCCGAACTGCGCGCCGGCATCCAGTCGCTCGCCGATGCCACCGACGGCGTCGCGTTCCTCGAAGTGCTGACCAAAGAAGACGACGTCGTCGGAGATCTCGACGCCTTCATCCGCCGTCCCGCGGCGTGGTACCGCAAGCTGCTCACCGGGGCGGGCATGACGTACGTCGGTCCTTACTGCTGGGCGTCTCCCGCGTTCAAAGATGCCGTCGCAGAGCTCGAGTCGGCGCGCTAGCCGCGCTCCTGCACGCTGCCGCGGCGGTTCTTGTGGAGCGGCGGGCTCTTAGCCCGCCGCTCCACAAGCATCAACGGCTTCCGAAGAAAGGGCGAGGGGTCATCCGATCGGCACCGGCGCCGCGCCGTTCACCCGCTCAGGAGCACAAGGGACAAAGTGTCCTTCCGAGCGACACGAACGGCGCCCCACCCTTTCGGGTAGCTTTCTGCCCCCTCCTTCCGCGTGCCGCTCACCACCCTTCCGCCCGTCGTGCGGCAAGGCTCCGGTGCGGAGAATCGGCACTGTCAAACGGAGGAAGCAATGAAAGCCATCAGCAAGTACCTCGCAGTCGCCATTCTGATCCTCGGCATCTCCTCGGCCGCCCAGGCTCAGATCAAGCTCACCGAGAACGAGACCCAGAAGCTCTACATCACCGTCAACACCGTCGGCACCGCGCAGGCGCTGAATCACGAGAACGCCTACGACGCGAAAGGCACCCCGCTCGCGAAAGTCTCGCCCGGATTTCAGAACGCGTTCGGCGACCTCGGCTTCATCGGCAAGTTCGGCAAGAACGAAGAGATCACGGTGGTCATGGACCTCTATCTCTCCAGCCGGAACCATCCATCGCAGACGTACGGCAATGAAGGCTACATCCTGCTTCGCGGCGTCCCTGAGAACCTGCAGAGCCTGCGCTTCCTGAAGCCGGTGCTCGACCGGGTCGATCTCAAAGCGGGCCACATGCTCGTCGACTTTGGCGACGCGGCGCAGCACCGCTCCAACAACGCGATCGTGCAGAAGAACCCGCTCATCGGAAACTTCGTGGTCGATCCGAACATCGTCTCGATCGGCATGCAGTTGAGCAGCAAGCCGGGACGCTTCGGCTGGCTTGTCGGCGGCTCCAACGGCACCACCACCGAAGACTGGAACGTCGGCCGCGGCTTCGCCTACAACGCCAAGCTCTACGCCTACCCGATCAAAGGTCTGCGCACGTCGGTGTCGTACATCGCGGCCGATCAGAGCGACAACCCGAACAAGTCCGGCGGTGGCAGCCAGCTCCAGATGTTCACCGGCAACCGCAGCGGCGAACGGTACGCAGGAGTTCTCGGCGGCGGCCAGGCACCGGGCAACGTCTTTCCGCAGGCGGGCGAGAAGTTCAGCGCTGCGCAGTTCGACGTCACGCTCGACACCGGCGCACCGATCACCCTCTACGGCCACTACGGACGCACGCAGGACCTCGACATCAACGGCACGCTGCCCGGCACTCCTGAAGAGAAGTGGACCTACTACGCCGCCGACGCGAAATACCACTTCACGCCGACGCTGTATGCCGCGGCACGCTACAGCGGCGCGAACGTCAGCAAGCTCGCAGGCAGCGACTCGGACGGCAACGTGCAGCGCATCCAGGTCGGCGGCGGCTTCTGGCTCAGCAAGAACCTGCTGATGAAAGTCGAATACGTCACGCAGAACTACAGCGGCTTCCGCGAAGGACAGATCGTCAACAACAACGTCGCAGCGTGGCGCGACCCGTCTTTCAGCGGCCTCATCTCCGAAGTCTCCTTCAGCTTCTGAGCACGGACGACACGTCATGAAAAAAACAACCGCAATCCTCCTCTTCCTCGCACTGGCCGCCTTCGCGGCCAGTGCCGAGCGGTTCGCAGGCACCACCGGCAGCATCGTCAAAGTGCAGGGAACGTCCACGCTCCACGAATGGACGATGCAGTCGGCCACGATCAAAGGCGAGATCAGCGCACCGACGCCTGACAACTGGAACGCTCCGGCAAAAGCAGTGGTCACGATTCCCGTCGTATCGCTCAAGAGCGAGCACGCGAAGATGGACAAGCTGATGGCGGAGGCGCTCAAAGCGAAAAAACACCCCGACATCCGCTACGAAATGACGCATGCCACGCCGAAGAACGCGACGGCCAGCGCGTTCGTGCTCGCGACTCAGGGGAGGCTGACGATCGCCGGCGCGACCAAAGACGTCGCCTTCGACGTGCAGGGCTCGCGCAACGCCGATGGCAGCTACACGCTGACCGGACAGACGCCGATCAAGATGACGGCCTTCGGCATCAAGCCCCCCACCGCAATGATGAACACGATCAAAACCGGCGACGACGTGAAGGTCACGTTTCGCTGGGTGGTCGAGAAGCAGTGAAACGTGGGCGTTGGGCTTAGGGCGTTGGGCGTTGGGGGTGCTTCGCCCGACGCGCAACTCCCCAAACGCATAACGCCCAACGCCCAACGCCCAACGCCAAAAACTCCACCCCAACGCCGCATAGGAACCAAAAAATGATCGCCCGCCATCTCATCCTGATCCTGCTCGCTACGCTCCCGCTGCTCGCGGGCGAGTCGACGCGGCTCGTTTCCGGCGCGCCGAGCAAGCTGGTGTTGCAAGGATCGTCGAACGTTGCGCCGTGGCGCTGCAGCGGAACGACGCTCGAAGGAGCGATGGAGGTCGCGGCGCCGTTGCAGCGCATCAACAACATCATCGACCGGATCGAAGACGGCAACGTTGCACTCCTCACCCCCGCCACGGCGAAATTTCCCCAGCCCACCTTTCGCCTCACCATTCCGGTTCACACCCTCCGCTGCGGCAATCGGCAGATGGAGCGCGACATGTACAGCGCGCTTCGCTCCGATCAGCATCCCACCATCGAGTTCCGGTTCCTGGAGCTCGTCGGCGGCGTGAACCACGATGTCGATGGAGGGACGTACCACGCGCAGATCGCCGGCGTGCTCTCGCTCGCCGGCACGACGCGCAACGTGCGTGTCGCGGTCGACGCGGAACGGATCTCACCGAATCGTTTTCGTCTCCGCGCCCACCTTCCACTTCGCATGACCGATTTCCGCATCACGCCTCCGACCGCGCTGTTCGGAATGGTCAAAGCGAAAGACGATCTCAGCGTGCAGTTCGATCTGTACCTGCAGGAGAAACGTCCATGAGCGCGATCACCGCTCGTGCAGAATACGAGCTGCCGGATGCCTCCATGACTTTACGCAGACTGAAAATCCTGGCCATCGTGCTCCCCGTCGTCGGCGTGATCGTCCTCGAGCTCGTCCGCTATGCGATCGTAGGCCTCGTCTCGTGGGAAAAGCGCCTCGCGCTCGACCTGCTGTATGTCGCGTCGATCGTCGTGTTTGCGGCGGTCATTTTCCGCTTCGTCGAGAGGATGCAGGCGCAGCTCGAGCGGCAGAACGAAGAGCTGCTCGCGCTGCACAGCGCTGGTCTCGACGTGAGCGGCGAGCTGTCGCTCGACATCGTGCTCAAGAAGGTCGTCGAACAGGCGCGCAGCCTGGTCGGCGCCAAGTACGGTGCGCTGTCGGTCATCGATCGCGAGAACCGCATTCTTTCGTTCATCACGTCCGGCATCACGCCCGAGGAGCGCACGGCGATTGGTCCTCCTCCGGTCGGTCACGGCCTCCTCGGCGTGGTGCTGCGGCAAGGGCACCATCTGCGCCTCAAAGACATCACCGCCCATCCCGATTCGCACGGCTTCCCGCCGCATCATCCTCCGATGAAATCGCTGCTCGCCGTGCCGATCCCATGCAAAGGACCGTTCCTCGGCAACCTGTATCTCACCGAGAAAAGCGCCGATCAGGAGTTCTCACGCGACGACGAGAGGACGCTGGAGCGATTCGCGCTGCAGGCCGCGCTCGCGATTGACAACGCGCATCTGCACGAGCAGGTCGCCGATCTCGCAACCGCGCAGGAGCGCGTCCGCATCGCACACGAAATGCACGACGGACTCGCGCAGGTGCTCGGCTACGTCAACACGAAAGTGCAGGCCGCCGAGATGTACATGAAGCGCGAGAAAACCGAGGAAGCGGGCGCGCAGTTGCGCGAGCTCGCCGTCGCCGCCCGCCAGGCCTACAGCGATGTGCGCGAATCGATCGTCGGACTGCGCACGCTCCCCGGCCAGCGCTCCTTGAACGAAGTCCTGCGCGAGTATCTCGACGGCTGGCAGACGATGAGCGGCGTCTCGACGTCGCTCGTCATCGATACCGGTGTGAAGCTGCGCGAATCGCAGGAACTGCAGCTCGTCCGCATCGTCCAGGAAGCGCTCACGAACGTGCGCAAGCACGCGAAGGCGACGCATGCCCGCGTCGAGCTGCGCCGCAACGGCTACGATCTCGTCACCACCATCACCGACGACGGCCTCGGCTTCAGCGCAGCCGCACGTTCGCGCTCGCAATTCCCGCAGTTCGGCCTCTCGACGATGCGCGAGCGAGCGGAGAGCATCGGCGGCGTGCTCACGATCGAGAGCACGCCCGGTGAGGGAACGACGGTTCGTTTCACACTGCCGCTGCTCGACGCGGAAGCATGATCGCGAGTCGACGCGGCGGCTCTGCCGCCGCGGTGCGAGAGTCGTCAGATACACTCCGCCCGTGCGGATCCTCATCGCTGACGATCACTCACTGTTCCGGGACGGCTTGCGCAGCCTCTTGCAGGCCGAGGGACACGAGGTGATCGGGGAAGCCAGGAACGGAAAAGAAGCGGTTGCGCTCGCGAGCGAGCTGCAGCCCGACCTCGTGCTCATGGATCTGCAGATGCCGGAGCTCGACGGCCTCGGCGCGACGAAGCTGATCGTCGGCGCGACGCCGGAGATGAAGGTCGTGATCCTCACCGCGTCCGAAGAAGAATCGAAGCTCTTCGAGGCGATCAAGTCGGGCGCGCAAGGGTATCTGCTGAAGAACCTCGAAGCGGAGGAGTTCTTCGACCTGCTCGAACGCGCGCATCGCGGCGAGCCGGCGCTCACGCCCGCGCTCGCGCGAAAACTCCTGCAGGAGTTCGCGAAGCCGGCTGAAGCGGCGGCGCCCGCGAGCACGACGCCGGACGATCTCACCGCCCGCGAACGTGAAGTGCTCGAGCTGATGGTCGAAGGCGTCACTTCGAACCGCAAGCTCGCCAAGCGCCTCGGCCTCAGCGAGAACACGGTCAAGTTCCACGTCCGCAACATCCTCGACAAACTGCGCCTGCACAACCGCGCCGAGGTGGTGGGCTACGCGCTGCGGCACGGGATTGTGGAGAAGTGATGACGGCGCGCTCTTCCCGGAATTGCAGCCGTCGCTTCTCACGTTCGCGGTCGATGGTGAGCGCCAGCAGTTCTTCACGCCGTTTGAAAGCGGGCATTCTGATGCTCGCGGCGTTCGCCGTCTTTGTGGCGGGCGCGGCGCCGCTCTGCAGCTCGTTGTGCTGCCCGCTCGCACCTCCGCAGGCCTCGATTCACGCCTCGATGCCGTGCTGCGCGGGCGAGACCAGCATGTCGCGCTCGGACGCCATGCGCGTGCAGCAGACCACCGCGCCGGCCGCGCCGCGCGTGCACGCAACGCAGCCAGTCACGATCATCGCGACCGCGACGAGCACACATGCGCCGGCCCTGCGGCGCGAACCGCCGCGGCTCGTCGCACGTCATGAGCCCTCCCCTCCGCTGTTCCTCCTCAACGCACAGTTCCTGATCTGATCGCCTCTCGCCGCTTCGGCCTTTGAGCTGTTGAGCTGTTGAGAGGTCTCGGATGACACGCATTTTCTGTCTGCTGCTGATTGCGCAGCCGTTGTTCGCAATCGATTTCCACGATCCGCGCGCGCTCGTCGCGAGCGCGATCGAAAAACACCCTGCCCTGGTGCGCCTGCGCGCCGAAGCCGCGGCGTTGCGCGAACGCGTCGCGGGATCGGACGCGCTGCCGAATCCGATGCTGATGTCGGGCATCCAGAACAAACAGATCGACCTGCGCGACGACGACATGATGACGATGTACATGGTCGGCGCGTCGCAGCGCTTCGTTCGTCCCGGCAAGCGGGACGCGCGGCGCGAAGCGGCGGAGCTCGAGGCGCGCGCGGCGGAGCAGCAACTCGACTCCGCACGCGCGGGCATCGAGCGCGACGTCCTCCTCGCCTGGTACGACGTGGCGGCAGTCGACGCGCAGATCGCCAGCGCGGGAGAGGTGCGGGTGATGATCGACGCGATCACCGACACGGCGCGCGTGCGCTACGAAGTCGGCTCGTCGATGCAGAGCGACGTGATCCGCGCGCAACTCGAAGCGAGCGATCTCGAGCACGAGCTCATCACGCTCCGCGCTGCGCGGCGTGCGGCGCTCGCACGGCTGCTCACGTTTCTCGATCTGCCGCTCGACACCGACGTCCCGCTGCTGACGTTGCCGGAAAGCACGGCCGCGGCTTCCATCGAAGGCGCCCCCACGCTGCGCGCCGGCCATCCCGCGATCGCCGCGCTCGAAACAGACGTCGCGCGCGCTGAGACCGAGATCCGTCTCGCGCAGCTCGAGCGGAAACCCGACTTCGATCTCGAAGCGCAGTACGGCATGCGTCCGCGCGAGCGCGACATGCTGAGCGTCGTCGCACGCGTCGAATTGCCGCTGCGGGGCGACGTGACGGTCGAGCCGCGCGTGCGCGAAGCGATCCTCCGCCGCGACGCCGCACGCGCGCGCATCCACGAGCTGCGCCGCTCGCTCACAGCGGCGCTGCGGCAAGCATTCGTGGCCCACGAAGACGCGACGAACCAGCTTCGCTTCCATCGCGAGGTGCTCGTGCCGCAGGCGCAGCTCGCCTTCGAATCGACGCTCGCCGCCTACCAGACCGGCAAGACCTCGTTCGACGCCGTGCTCATCACCGAGACCGACTACCTGCGGCTGCGGCTGCAGTACTACGACTTCGTCGCGCGGCACGCGCAGGCGATCGTCACGTACGACGCGCTGCAGAAAGGAGCGACCGAATGACGCGTCAGAAATTGTTCGTGATGATGCTCGTCGCGGCCGCGATGGTTCCGCTCGCGTGCAGCAGGAAGGAAATGCCGGCGCCGCAGAACGCGGCAGCCGCGAACGCGGCCGACGTCTACATCTGCCCGATGCATCCCACCGTGCAACAAAGCACGCCGGGCAGCTGCCCGATCTGCGGCATGGCGCTGGTGAAACGCGCGTCAGCCGTGCCCGAGCAGCACGCGCAGCGCGGCGGCGTCTCCACCGTCGCGCTCTCGCCCGAGCAGCGCGTGACCGGCAACGTGAAGACGGTCCGCGTCGCGCTCGACACGCACACCGGCGAGCTCGTGACCACCGGCCGCGTCACCGTCGACGAGCGGCGCGTGGCGCAGGTGACGTCGTACAGCGGCGGCCGGATCGAGAAGCTCTTCGCGAACTTCACCGGCGACACGGTACGCCGCGGCGAAGCGGTCGCCACGATCTATTCGCCCGACCTCTTCGCAACGCAGCAGGAGTACCTGCTCGCGCTCGCGAATCGGGAGCGGATGAGCCGCACGCGATTCGAATCGGCGCGCAGCGCGTCGCACGATCTCGTCGAATCGTCGCGCCAGCGGCTGCTGCTTTCCGGCATGTCGGCCGGACAGATCGCGACGCTGGAACGGACGCGCAAGCCGATCCATGCGACGACCATCGTCTCGCCCGTTTCCGGCGTCGTGACGCAGAAGCTCGCCGTCGAGCAGCAGTACGTGCAGCAGGGACAGGCGCTGCTCGAAGTGGCCGACCTTTCGAGCGTCTGGGTCGAAGCGGGCGTGTACGAACAGCAATTGCCGAGCGTGAAGCTCGGCGACCGCGTCGAGATCGTCGCGACCGCGATTCCCGACCGCACGTTCAACGGCAAGGTGTCGTTCATCCTGCCGGTGCTGGAAGGAGCGACGCGCACCGCGCGCGTCCGCATCGAGCTCGCGAATCCCGGCCTCGCGCTCAAGCCCGACATGTACGTGAACGTCCGGATGATCGGCGCTCCCGCGCCGGCACACATCATGGTGCCGGCCAGCGCGGTGGTCGACCGCGGCCACTCGCAATTCGTCTGGGTCGAAACGCAGCCCGGCGCCTACGAAGCGCGCAAAGTCACGACGGGCGGCCGCCACGGCGAGTCGATCGTCATCGCCTCGGGCGTCAGCGAGGGCGAGAACGTGGTGATCGAAGGAGCGTTCCTCCTCGATTCGGAAGCGCAGTTGAGAGGGGCGGATGCGGCGGGAGGGCACGCGCATCAGTGATGGCGTTGGCATCAGGCGTTAGGCGTTAGGCGTTCGGGGTTTTTCGCGAATCGCCCACGTCAGGCGACACACCCCAAACGCCCAACGCCAAAACCCCAACGTCCACCAGCCGCGCGCAGCGCACACCCATGATCAAACAAATCATCGCCCTTTCCGCACGTCACCGCTTCATCGTGCTGCTGCTTTACGCGATCGTCATCGCGGCGGGCGTCTGGGCCACGATGCGGACGCCGCTCGATGCGATTCCCGACATTTCGGACAATCAGGTGATCGTCTATGTCGACTGGCCGGGACGCGCGCCGCAGCTGGTCGAGGATCAGGTGACGTATCCGCTCGCGACGAATCTGCAGGGGCTGCCGAATCTCAAGGCCGTCCGTGCGACGTCGATGTTCGGCTTCTCGCTCGTCTACGTGATCTTCGACGATGACGTCGACATCTACTGGGCGCGCACGCGCGTGCTCGAGCGGCTCAACTACATTTCGGGCCTGCTCCCTGCCGGCGTGACGCCGCGCCTCGGCCCTGAAGGCACAGGCGTGGGCCACGTGTTCTGGTACACGCTGCAATCGAAGTCGCACGACCTCGGGCAGCTCCGCTCGATTCAGGACTGGTACCTCAAGCTCGGACTGCAATCGGTGGACGGCGTGGCCGAAGTCGCGAGCGTCGGCGGCTTCGTCAAGCAGTACCAGGTGAATCTCGATCCGATCAAGATGGCCGCGCGGCGCGTGTCGCTCGACACGGTGGTCGATGCAGTGCGGCGCTCCAACAACGACGTCGGCGGCCGGCTGATCCAGGTCGGCCAGAGCGAATACATCGTGCGCGGCATCGGCTACATCCGCCGCGTTTCCGATCTCGAGAGCATCGTCGTCGACGCGCCGAACGGCACGCCGATCTATCTCTCGTCCCTCGGCACCGTGCAACTCGGCGCGGAACTGCGCCGCGGTCTGCTCGAAGAAAACGGCAAGGGCGAAGTCGTCGGCGGGATCATCGTGGCGCGCTACGGCGAAAACGCGAAAGCAGTGATCGACCGCGTCAAAATGCGGCTCGAGGAGCTGAAGAAAGGACTGCCGCCCGGCGTCACGATTCAGGTCGCGTACGACCGCTCCGATCTCATCGAGCGCGCCGTCGACACGCTCGAGGAAGCGCTGACCGAAGAGGCGATCATCGTCTCGCTCGTCGTCATCGTGTTCCTGCTGCACGCCGGTTCTGTGATCACGGTGCTCGTGGCACTGCCGCTCTCCGCGCTCATCAGCTTCATCCTGATGAAGTCCTTCGGCATCACCTCGAACATCATGTCCCTCGGCGGCGTGGCCCTCGCGATCGGCGAGATCGTCGACGCCTCGATCGTGATGGTGGAGAACGCGTATCGGCGGCTTTCCGAGCACGACCCGGATGTCATCCTGAGCGAAGCGAAGGACCTTCCCACGCGCAACGGGGAAGGTCCTTCGCCGTCTTCGCGGCTCAGGATGACAAGAACCGCGATCATCATCGAATCGGCGCAGCAGGTTGGTCCCGCGATTTTCGGGTCGCTCCTGGTGATGATCGCCTCGTTCATGCCGGTGTTTCTGCTCACCGGACGCGAAGGGAAGCTCTTTGCGCCGCTCGCGTACACGAAGACCTTCGCGATGATCGGGGCGTCGCTGCTGGCGATCACGCTCGTGCCGGTGCTGATGACGTTCTTTATGCGCGGCCGCATGCGCGCGGAGGAAGCGAATCCGGTGAGCAGATTTTTCGCGCGCATGTACGAACCGCTGCTGCGCTGGTCGTTGCGCTACGGCAAGACCATGCTGGCGATCAATCTGATCGCGCTCGCGATCGCCGTCCCGCTGATCTTCAGCCTCGGGCGCGAGTTCATGCCGCCGCTCGACGAAGGCTCGCTGCTGTACATGCCGGTGACGCTGCCGGCCATCAACATCACCGAGGCGCGGAGAATCATTCAGGTGCAGGACAGAATCATCGCCGCACATCCCGCGGTGAAGTACGTCCTCGGCAAAGTCGGGCGCGCGGAAACCGCAACCGATCCCGCGCCGGTCTCGATGTTCGAAACGATCGTCGAGCTCAAGCCGAAAGACGAATGGCCGCGCGGGATGACCAAAGCGAAGATCATCGAAGAGCTCGACGCGAAGCTGCAAATCGCCGGCGTCACGAATGGCTGGACGCAGCCGATCATCAATCGCATCGACATGCTCAACACCGGCGTCCGCACGCAGCTCGGCATCAAGATCTTCGGACCCGAGCTCGCCACGCTCGAGCGCCTCGGCCTCGACGCGGAGGCCGCGCTGCGGACGATTGCGGGCGCTGCCGATCTGTACACCGAGCGCATCTCCGGCGGGCAGTACATCGACATCGACGTCGACCGCGCCGCCATTGCGCGCTACGGCATTCCGGTCGGCGTCGTGCTCGATGCCATCGAGACCGCGATCGGCGGCACGAACGTCACGACCACGGTGGAAGGACGCGCGCGCTATCCGGTACAGGTGCGCTATCTCGCCGATTACCGCAACGACGTGAACTCGCTCGAGAACATGCTCATCACCGTGCCGCCGGGGCTGCAGTTGCCGCTCGGGCAGCTCGCGAAAATCTCCGCGTCACCGGGGCCAGCGATGATCAATTCGGAAAACGGGCAACTGCGCGCGCTCGTGCAGCTCAACGTGCGCGGCCGCGACATGGGGTCGTTCGTCGACGCCGCGAAGGAAGCGCTCGATCGCGAGCTGAAGATTCCGCCCGGCTATTCGATCCAGTTTTCCGGACAGTACGAAGATCAGATTCACGCGCGCAAACAGCTGCAGATGGTCGTGCCGCTCGTGCTCGCGATCATCTTCGTGATTCTCTACTTCACCTTTCATTCAGCGGTCGAAGCGTCGCTCGTGATGTTGTCCGTGCCGTTCGCGCTGATCGGCGGCGTGTATCTCATGGCGTTGTACGGCTTCAACTGGTCGGTCGCCGTGTGGGTCGGCTTCATCGCCTTGTACGGCGTGGCGGTGCAGACCGGTGTCGTGATGGTGGTCTACCTCCACGAAGCGCTCGACCGCCGTCTCGGGCGTGGCGAGATGACCGATGACGCGATCTTCGAAGCGACGGTCGAAGGCTCGCTGCTGCGCGTGCGTCCGAAGATCATGACCGTCGCGACGACCGTGATCGGCCTCCTGCCGCTACTCTGGGCAACCGGCGCCGGCTCCGATGTGATGAAGCCGATCGCGGTTCCACTGATCGGCGGGATGGTTACGTCGACGATCCACGTTCTGCTCGTCACACCGGTCATTTTCCTGATGATGAAGAAACGCGACCTGCGGCTCGGCCGCCTCACGAAAGGAAACTCATGAAACGCACGATCCTCGCCCTGCTCGTCACATTGCCGCTCTTCGCAAACACGACTCTCTTCAACAGGTACGAGACCATCCGCCAGGGCTTCCTCAAGACGTCGATCAAAGAGGTGCAGTCGAGCGCCGCCGCCTTCGCCGCCGACGCGCGCAAAGCAAAGCAGAACGACCTCGCCACGCAGGCCGATGCCGTCGCGAAAAGCGCGAACATCGACAAAGCACGCGTGGCATTCGCGAAACTCTCCGAGTCGATGATCAAACTCCAGGCAAAAACCAAAGGCGCCCGCCCCGCCGTCTACGCCTGCCCCATGGTCAACAAAGAATGGCTCCAGCCGAAAGGAAAAGTCGGCAACCCCTACGACACCGCCATGGCCATGTGCGGGAGTTTGAAGTCGGAGTAGAGGTGGGTTGGGTTGCGAGGCACGAGTTGCCCGTTGCCCGTTCCCCGTTGCCCGGGCTCTTTCGCCCGAGCAACCTGCTGCACGCGTGTTGAGTTTGGAGTGCGGCGGCAAAGCCGCCGCTTTCGACTCGGCAGCAACGCCGCGCACGCGCGATGCCTCTGCCAGAAAAAGCGGCGGCTCTGCCGCCGCACTCCAAACTGAGGCACACCAACCCGGCGCTGCATCCTCGTCGAATCGCAACCCACCCATCCAGGCAAAGCAGCCCGGGCAACGGGCAACGAGCAACGGCCAACGAACAACGGCCAACGAACACCCCACCCACCCTCCGTCCCACCCCACCCACCATCCGTCCCACAATGCCGCAGCGTTGCGTGAATGTAACGTGCTCACGCGGACGCGCACGTTAGCTTCGCCGGCACATGCGCGTCGTCCTGCCGTTTCTCACCTTCTTCTCGGTTCTTTGCGGCTACTTTGTGCTTCGTCCTGTGCGGGATGAGATCGGGGCGCGCGCGGGGATCGAGAACCTGCCGTGGCTCTTCACCGCTACGTTCGCCGCCACGCTGCTGCTCGTGCCGCTGTTCGGGTGGATCGTGGCGCGCGTGCCGCGGCGCGCCATCGCCACTTCGACGTATGCGCTCTGCGCCGCCGCGCTGTTCGCCACTTACGCCGCGTTGCAGAACGGCGCGGACGTCGTGGCCTGGGGGATCGGCCTCTTCGTCGGCATTTCAGTGGTCAACCTCTTCACCATCTCCGTTTTCTGGAGCCTCATGGCCGACGCGTACGACGAAGGTGAAGCGCGGAAGATGTACGGCATCATCGGCGTCGGCGGCACCGCAGGGGCGATCACCGGACCGCTTCTCACCGCTCTTCTCGCGCCGAAGATCGGGCCGATGAATCTCCTCCCCATCTCCGCCGCGCTCCTCACCGTCGCCGCGGTGCTCTCGACGCTCGTGCCGCGCCGCGCGGACGCGCCGCCGCAGCAGCGGATCGGCGGCAACATCCTCGCCGGCATCAAGCTCACGCTCGGATCGAAACGGCTGCTGCAGGTCGCGCTGATCATCGTCTGCTACACGACCATCTCCACGATCCTCTACCTCGAACAGGCCGACATCGTGAAAAGCACGTTCACGAACTCCGGCGAGCGCACCCGTTTCTTCGCACTGCTCGACCTCACCAACAACATCGTCACCGTGCTCACGCAGGCGCTCATCACGCGCGGCGTCCTCACCCGTCTCGGCTTGCGCACCGCGCTCGTCGCCGCGCCCGCGCTGATCGGCACCGGCCTGCTCGTCCTCGCGGCGGTGCCGCGACTCGCGCTCATCGCGGTGCTGCAGGTCATCCATCGGGTCGGCGAGCAGGGCTTCACCCGTCCCGGGCGCGAGGTCATCTTCACGGTCGTCAGCGCGGAGGAGCGCTACAAGGCGAAGAACTTCATCGACACATTCGTCTATCGCGGTAACGACGCGCTCGTCGCCTGGGCCATCGGCGGTCTGCACAATCTCGGCGCCGGCATCGTCACGATCGCGCTCCTCGGCGCAGGCGTCGCGGCAGGCTGGGCCACGAACGGGTACAGTCTCGGCAAGAAGCACGATCGTGAACATCACCAGGCGTGAAGCGCTCGCACTCCTCGCGGCCAGCGCCGCCGCCGCACCTGCGTTCGGAAAGACTTCCTCGATGCTGACGCGCCCGATTCCGTCTTCGCAAGAGCAACTCCCGGTCATCGGACTCGGCACGTGGCAGACCTTCGACGTCGGCTCCTCCGCGGCCGAACGAGCTCCACTGCGCGACGTGCTGTCGCTCTTCGTGCAACTCGGCGGACGTCTCGTCGACTCCTCGCCGATGTACGGCCGCTCGGAGTCGGTTCTCGGCGATCTCGCGATGCAGCTCACCCTGCACGAAAAACTCTTCCTGGCCACCAAAGTCTGGACCAGCGGACGCAAAGCAGGCATCGCGCAGATGGAAGACTCGGAGCGCAAACTGCGCGGCCGCGTCGACCTCATGCAGATCCACAATCTGCTCGACGCCGACACGCACCTCGAGACTCTCCGCCGCATGAAGGCGGAGAAGCAGATCCGCTACGTCGGCATCACGCACTACACCGCGGGAGCGTACGCGGAGCTCGAGCAGGCGATGAAACGTCCCGGTATCGACTTCGTGCAGCTCAACTATTCGCTGGCCGAACGGGAGGCTGAAAAGCGCCTGCTGCCGCTGGCGCAGGAGCGCGGCCTCGCGGTGCTCGCGAATCGTCCGTTCGGCGCAGGAGCGCTCTTCCGCGAAGCGCGCAACAAGCCGCTTCCTTCGTTCGCCGGAGAGCTCGGCGCAATGAGTTGGGCCGAGCTTTTCCTGAAGTTTGTGATCTCGCACCCGGCCGTGACCTGCGCGATTCCCGCGACGTCGCGGCCCGAGCACCTCCGCCAGAACATGAATGCCGGCCGCACGCCGCTCCCCGACGCGGCACTGCGGAAGAAGATCGCCGCGGCGTTGTTAGAATGACCGCCATGCGCCAGAAAATCGCTCTGCTTCTCGCTCTCTCGCTCCTCCTCGCCGTCACCGCCTTCGCGCAGGAAGCGCCGTCCGGCACGCTCAAAAAGGTCGAGCCGAAGACGGTCTGCATGATCAACGAGCATGCGATGGGCAAAGACCAGATCCCGGTCGAAGTGGACGGCAAGACCTACTACGGCTGCTGCGCGATGTGCAAAAAAGCGCTGGCCGAGAACGCCGACAAGCGCGTCGCCGTCGACCCGGTGACCGGCAAGCAGGTCGATAAAGCCACCGCCGTCATCGCCGCGCAGGAAGACGGCCGCGTCTTCTATTTCGAAAGCGACGAAACGCTGGCAAAGTACAACGCGAGCGTCAAAAAGTAAGGCAAGAAAGCCATGAGCCGCGCGCCGCTCGACGTGATCCTCGACCTGCCTGCCGCGCAGCGGGTCGAGCTTGCGCAGCAGATCTGGGAAAGCGTCGCGGACGATCCCGCCGCGTTGTCGCTCACATCTGCTCAGCGCGACGAGCTCGAGCGCCGCTGGCAGCTCCTTCAGCAAAACCCTGACGAAGGGGAATCGTGGGAAGACGTGAAGGCGGCGCTGCTGAAGGAGTGATTCGCCGCGTCATCGTCCAGCCCGCCGCGACGCGCGATATCCGCGAAGCACGGCAGTGGTATCGCGGTGTTTCGCACGGCCTGGCCAACGATTTCCTCGCCGCGGTGGACGCGGCGATCGCGCTCGCGAAAGAGCGTCCGCTCGCATTTCAGCTCGTCCACCGCTCGTTCCGCCGCATTCTGCTGCGCCGCTTTCCCTACGCTCTCTTCTACCTCGCGGAGGCGGATCGAATCGTCATCGTGGCGGTGCTGAGTCAGGCGCGCCATCCGAACCTGCTCGACGGGCGCTGAACAAATCCCGCAACGCCACCCGCCCTCGTCCCGCATTCAGCTCCCTCAACCGCTCTTCGACCTCACCTATGGTCCAACACTCCTCGGGCGCGAGCTCTGTGACGGCCACTGCCTCGTTCAGCTCGCAGACATCGCGGTACTCCGCTTCGGCTTCGTCGTCGATCCAGCGAAGCGGCAGGCCCTGCGTGCGGCAGACGTAGGGACGCACGGCGTAGATGCGGCACTCTCCTGCCGCGCCGAGAAACGCGCAGCGGCCGGCCGGGTGAGGCTCGCCGGTCGCGAGGAGTGTCGCGGCAGCGGCGCGGATGCGGTCGGCCTCCACCTCGAACACCGTCAACTCATCCACACAACAGGCAGAGCAGCCGCGGCGGCACTGCAGCTTGGCCGCATGAGTTGCAGCAAGCGCGGCCGCACGGACGTCGACTTCGGCGTGGAGTTCGTCGAGCATGGAGGTGTGTTGTGGTCGGGAGTGTTGTCGGTTGTCCGTGCCGTGTCGCCCAGGCGATCAACCCAGAGACAACCGACAACCGACAACCGATAACCCACTCCCCGACAACTGCATCCCCAGCTAACCTCTTCCTCCACCCGCTGTCTAAGAGATCGAATGGAACCGACGGACCTCGAGCTGATACAGCGTGTACGTGGAGGCGATGACGATGGATTTCGCATCCTCGTCGAACGGCACTCGCGCGCTCTTTATCGCTCCGCCTATCGCGTGACCGGCAACGCGGCCGACGCCGACGACGTGGTGCAGGAAGCGTTTCTCCGCTCCTATCGTGCCCTGGCCAGCTTCGATTCTCGGGCCACGTTCACCACCTGGCTGCACCGCATCGCGATCAACTGCGCGCTCGATCTGATCGACTCCCGCAAGCGCCGCGACGGCCGGATCAGCGACGGCGAAGACCTCTCCCTCCTCGCGTCGCATGACGCCTCACCCGACCGCGTGGTCCTCGGTTCCGAGATGCAGCGCGCCATCGCCTCCGCGATGGCGGAGCTCACCGGCAACGAGCGCACCGCGTTCGTTCTCCGTCACTTCGAGGGAATGCCGCTCGAAGAGATCGGACAGATTCTCGGCACGAAGCTGAACGCAACGAAGAACACCGTCTTCCGCGCGGTCAAGAAACTGAGGCAGCAACTGCAGCCTTTCACGGGATCCCTCGTATGAACCATCTCTCACAGGAAGAACTGATCCTCCGCTATTACGGCGAGCTCGAGACCGAGCACCTCGCCGAATGCAGCGAATGCCGCGAAGAGCTCGCGCGCCTCTCCAGCGTGCTCGACCAGGTCAACGCCATCGAAGTCCCCGATCCGGGCGACGACTACGAAACGCGCGTCTGGGGCCGTCTCTCCTGGCGTCTTCGCGGCGAGCAGCGCAAATCGCGCAAGGCGCCGAAATGGCTCGCCGCCGCGGCCATGATCCTCGTCGCATTCGTCACCGGCCTGCTCCTCAACCGCAACGGCAACGGCGACGAGAGCGGCCGCGCGACACAGGTCGCCACCAGAACGCCGGCCGCCGTGACCCCGGTCAGGACGGCCGAGACGGCGAGCACGCAAACGACGTCGTCGAACAGCAAACCAGGCGCCGGCACGCAGCAGCAGCGTGACCGCATTCTCCTCGTCGTCGTCGGCGATCACTTCGACGAATCGGAGCGCGTGCTGGTCGAGCTCACGAACCTCACGCCCACCGGCGAGACCGACATCACCACCGAACAGAAGCGCGCAGAAGAACTGCTCGCGAGCAACCGCCTCTACAGAAGGAGCGCACTCGATCGCGGCGAGGAGAACGTGGCCACTCTTCTCGACGAGCTCGAACCGGTCCTGATGCAGATCGCACACGCGCCATCGCAGGTGAGCGCGAACGAGCTTCGCAGGATGCAGAAACGGGTCGAAACGAAAGGGCTCGTCTTCAAGCTCCGCGTCGTACGCGCAGGCGTCCGCAGCGAAGCCAACCTCCCACCACAACCATCGATTTGACGGGGACTGACATGAACGTGCAGAAACTCATCGCCGCATTCGCCTTCGCGGCAACCATCCTCAACGGCAACATCCACGCCGCACCCGCGCCGTACCCCGACCCGGCGGACGAACGTTCCGAGCGCGAAGCCGATCTTTACGAAGAGGGCACCGACGCGATCGACGACGAGCAGTGGGAACAGGCGGTACGCACCTTCGCCCGCGTGGCCGAAATGAAAGGCACGCGCGCCGACGGGGCGGTCTACTGGAGCGCGTACGCGCTGAAGAAACTCGGCCGGAAAGCCGAGGCCATCAAGACGATCGACGGGCTCAAAAAAGCGTATCCAAAGAGCCGCTGGCTCGACGACGCCGAAGCGCTCGAGCTCGAGCTGCGGCAGTCGCGCGGAGAGCGCGTCTCCCCCGATCGTGTCGAAGACGAAGACCTCAAGATGATCGCCATCAACTCGCTGATGCACACGGATCCCGAGCGCGCCTTCCCTCTGCTCGAGAAGATCGTGCGCAACGGCGGGACGTCGAAGAAGATCCGCGAGAAAGCGCTGTTCGTCCTCAGTCAGTCGAACTCCGCGAAGTCGCAGGCGCTTCTCGCCGACATCGCCCGCGGCAACAGCAATCCCGATATGCAGAAGGACGCGGTTCGGTACCTCGGCATCTCGGGCAGCGCCCAGAGCCGCCAGCTGCTCGCCGATCTCTACGCCTCCGTCAACTCCGACACCGTGAAGAAAGAGGTCATCCGCGCGTTCATGCTCTCCGGCGACAAGACGCGCGTCGTCGCTGCCGCACGCGGCGAGAAGAATCCCGAGTTGCGCGAGGAAGCGATCCGCACCCTCGGCATCATGGGAGGCCGCGCTGAGCTCGCGTCGATGTACAGCGGCGAAGCGTCGCGTGACGTCCGCGAAACGATCATCCAGGCGCTCTTCATCAGCGGCGACACCGAGAAGATGACCGAGCTCGCACGCAGCGAAAAAGACCCCGAGCTGCGCGAGGACGCCATCAAGAAACTCGGCCTCATGGGGAGCAAGACCAGCCCCGCGCTCCTCTCGCTCTACGCGCACGAAACGAACGCCGACGTGAAGGAAGCGGTCATCGACGCGCTGTTCCTCCAGAACAACGCCCGCGCGCTGATCGACCTCAGCCGGCGTGAGACCGACAAGGAACTGAAGAATCGCGCGATCAAGAAGATCTCGCTGATGCAGAACGACGAAGCGCTCGAGTACATGCTGCAGATCCTCAACGACTAGGAGCGATCATGAAGAACGCCGCACGCCTCCTCTTCGCCCTCTCCCTCGCGCTGTTCGTGGCCGATCCTCTGCTCGCTGCCGGGCAGTGGATCGGCTGGAAGATCCCGACGCGCGGCAACAGCCGCATCACCGTCAACGGCAATACGTACTGCAGCTCGTCAGGACAGATCGTTCTCGCCGCGCGCATGAGCGGCGAGAACGTCGAAGAGCTCCGCTTCTTCGACCCCGTCTGCGATCGCGGCTTCGACGGCCTGACGATCGAGATGCGCACGATGACGGCCGAAGCGAGCATCGACTGGCTCGCCGCACACATCGCAACGGCGGATGACGAGAAAGAGATCGTCACCGCGATTGCGCTGCACGAGCACGAGAAGGTCGTCCCGACGCTCATCCCGCTCGCGCGCAGCAACGACAATCGCGACGTGCGCCGTCAGGCGATCTTCTGGCTCGGCCAGAAAGCCGGCGCGAAAGCATCCGAAGAGCTGCGCCGCTCGGTGGACGAAGATCCTGACGAAGAGGTGCGCACGCACGCCGTCTTCGCCATCTCGCAACTCCCCCGCGACCGCGCCGTCCCGATGCTCATCGAGCTGGTGAAAACGAACAAAAGCCGCGAAGTCCGCAAACGCGCCATGTTCTGGCTCGCCCAAACCGACGACCCGCGCGCCCTCGACCTGATCGAATCGATCCTCACGCGCTGAACCGCACGACAACCAAGTGGAGCGGCGGGCTCTTAGCCCCCCGACTAT
>DASVUA010000666.1:0-8681 GCA_036387295.1 Thermoanaerobaculia bacterium
TCGGCAGGCGGAACGCGTTTCTTGCGACGCCACGCCGGCCGAGACACGCCGACCCGCTGTCAGGCTAACGGGGTTTGGTTAGCCTGCAGCGCGCGGCTTGGCGAGCGCCGGCGCGTCTTGCTTGCCTTGGCCGCGCTTAGCTGCGCAGCGCCGGTGCGCTGCAGCGTCGCACGCGCGTTGCAGTTGCGCGGCGCTGCGTCAGCTACAGCGCGGTTTCTCCATCGACGATGAACGCGCCGATCGACTTCGTCCTCGGGCGTGAAGCAGAGCGGCCGGCGTGGGGACGCCGGACGCTCTGCGGCGGTGGAGCGTGCCGCTCATGATGATGACTTCGATGATGACGACGAACCGTGCAGCGCCCGGCGGCCCGCGACAGCGCGGGGCGGCTCACGTGCGGCCGCGATGCAGTTGTCGGCCTAATGCTCGCTTCGCCGGCACGGCACCGCACGCCGAGCACGCGCATTCACGATGACCGCGCCGCGGTGCCGTGTCCGCCGCAAGCGCGCATTAGGCCGCACCACTTGCGATGAACGAGCAGTCCGTCGCCGCTACTTCGGATTTACCTGGAACACCATCAATCACCGATGCGGTTTGGGCCGTCCGACAACATCCCGCACGCGATGCAGAATCAGAAAACCATCGGATTGCTTGTCCCTTAATCCGTAATCCGATTCTTCATTGATTTTCGTGCGTCTCTGGTCACGCCAGACGAACACGGGTACAAAGCTACCTTCGAAGGTCGCGACCACGTTCATTCGTTTCTGTAATTTGTCTTCAAACTCGGCAAAAGCTTTATCGCGGACGAGAACGGGCCCTTCCGCCGCCTTGCCGTGCACGGGCAAGACGATCTTCAACCGCATGTACGCAGAACATGGCCTCGCGGTGAAGTCGTCGATCATCATGGTGTGTGCTGCAGTCGCACGAACGATAACTGTACGACCGGAGTACCTATCCGGATGTTCATAAAGATCGCACAACGTCACCTCCGCGGAAGACGGTAGCAACTTCATAGCCCCGCACATCGGCAACGTGAGTGCCGCGGCCAAAAGGATGACGCATCGACGCATGCTCATGCGTTCAGTATCGCGCACCGGCACTACCAAACAACGGTCATCGCTCTTGCTAATGCAGAACATCGTCCACCGCCTGCTCCCGTTTCTGATCGAGTTGCGCAGGCGTCAAGTTGAGCCAATTTTCATTCCATAGGCCATTCACGACATCGTTGTTGTGCAGCCCTTGAAATGTAATTGACTCGTTCGTGTACGCTGATCGTTCACCGCGCATCCCGAGAAGGCCAAATACGCCCGGACCGCTACCCGCATGTGTAGTCTCATGCGCGGTCAGACCGGCGTCGAGCGCCGCAGCCTGTGATGTGTTCAAGTTGAAGTCGCGAATAGTACCGTCAACAGAGGCGTAGTTGATCGTTATCTTATTTCCGATTGTCAGACCCAGATTGTCCCCTGACGCGGTTTTCCCGGCGTAGCCAAAATTGATGTTTATGTTTCCCTTCCCCTCGTCACCTAACTTGCGAATCTGAGCGTCTAAACGCTTGCGTTCTTTCGAACCTTCCTTCAGTGCGGATGCTGCGCTCTTCATGTTAGCGACCGAAGTTCTGAAACGCTCGCGCATAGCGGCGCATTCTTCACCAGTGCCTGAGCACTTACCCCACACATACAAGCCTGTCGGATCCGTGTAGCGCAAGGGATTGTTAAAAACGTACGCGTAACGATTCCAGCCCTGCGGGCTTTTCGTCGCTTGCTTGATGTCCAGCACCGGATCGACCGATAAGAACCGCCCCCACGACGCGCTGTAGTACCGCGCGTGCATGTAGTCGAGGTAGTCGGTGTTCTGGATCGCGGTTCCGCTGTTGAAATCACGTTCGTGGCCGGTGAATGCTTTTGTGTTCTGGCGGGTGTAGCCGCGGTCCGCCTGCTGGTTCAAGGACGTGATCTCGGCGCCGAAGGGTGCGTAGTCGTGGCGTGAGATCGCTTGTCCCGAGTGATTCGTGACCAGCCGCACGCTGCCGAGATGATCGCGATGAAAGTGGAGACGTCCGCCTTCTGCAAACGGCCGTTCCGCGCCGACGGCGCCGCGGTCGTCGTAGACGAAGTCCTCGACCCACACCCACGGAGCACTCGCCGAATTCTGGGATTCGTATTCACGAACGACGGCGCCCGCGGTGTCACGAATCGTCCACTTCCAGCTTCCCGAACCATTGTTCAGCGCGCCGATGCGTTCATCGGACGCGTCGTACACGTAGTAATCATTCCGTCCCGATCCGCTCTGCCGGCTCATCATCCGGAAGGAATCCCACTCATAGGCGTACGGAGATCCCGCGCCGCTGACGAAGTTCCCCACGGCATCGTAGAACCCTGACGCGAGCCGGTTGGTGGACCCGCTCGCGTTCGAGGTCTGTGTCGTGCCCGGCGTCCGCACACGTGAATTCAGATTGCCGAACGAGTCGTACGTGTATTTCTCGGTCGCGCCAATCGAATCGAGACTCGCCTCCGTCACACGCCCAACACGATCGTACAGGTACGTCTCGGTCCCGATGCCCGTCACGTTCCCCGCGCCGTCGTAGCTATAAGTGCCGCTGCTCCATGATGGGTTCGTCACCGCGTCGGCCACGATCGCATCAGCGCCGGCACTACGCCGTACCGGTTCTTCGGGCGTGAACGTGCTCGTTTCCGAACCTTTCAGCAGGCGCTGAACGTAGCGAACTCGCGGGTGCTTCGAAAGCTCGCGCGCCTGCTCGTCAGTGATGCGAATGAAGATGCGGTCGTACCACTGGTCGTACTTCGCCGCGCCGTAGGTCGCGAGGTCCGGAGGAGCCTCTCCGGTCGGCTCGAGCACCATGACGAACGAGGGGCGGACATCCGCTTCCGGCGTAGGCAAGGGTGCTTCCTCTCCGAATGCAACGCACGAGACGAGCAGCAGCAGAGCCGCGGTCATTATTTTTGTCATCGTCGTCCCCTACCTGCAGCCCTGCCGGAGCTCGATCCAATCAGAAGCGCCGACGAAACTCACCCCGGCCGTAATCGTCGGTTTTGCGAACGTCAGCACCGGCAGGGTCAATTGCGCGCGCGCTTCATTGATTGCCGAACGTAGTTGCGTCAAATGGATCGCGCGTACAGGCATTCCCACCTGCAGAGGAACATCGCTCCAGGCATAGGCCGCAAGATTCGCCGTCACGCGCAATGCCGCGGCCGCGGAACGGAGTTCGAGCACGTGCGTCGCGTCAATGATCGTCACACCAGGCGTGATCGCTTCGACAAAGGTGACGGTCGTACCAATATCCACGTTCGAGAAACTCGATCGCGTTCCATCCGTGTGGACGGCGCGGACGCGGTACGCACACGCCGCATTGGACGGTGCACCGACGTCGGGCCATGAAGTTCCAGCCGGCGTCGCAACTAACGCATACCCGGCGGCGCCGCTCTTCCTCTGAACCTCGTAGTGAGAGACCGACTGCGCCGCGGTCCAGGCGAGATCGATCCGATTCGCGCCGACGCTCGTCGCCACGAGCGTGGAAGGCGGCATCGCGACCGTCACCGTCACGTCGCGGAATCCGGTTGCACCGCATCGATTCGTCACCACCACGCGGTACGTCGTCGTGGCGTTCAGCGCACCGGTCGACAGTGTTGCAGCCGTACCGACTCGCGTCGTGCCGATGAACCATTCGAACGTGAACGGCGAAAGCGACTGATCGCTGAGGTTCGCAATGAGGAGCGTGCCCGAGCCCGGCGCCACGGTGACTGAATCTGGCGCATTGAGAACGGGAGCAGGACAGGTGACCGTCACCGTGACGTAGCGATCCGCCGTTGCGCCGCACGAGTTGGTCACGCGGACCATGTAGACCGTGTCTTCGAAAAGCGCACCGGTGGCGTACGTTTGCGACGTACCGACCACGATCGTGCCGAGGAACCATTGATATGTAAACGTACCGGCGCCTGGATCGACGGTAAGCGTCGCCGCGTCGCCGGCCGTCAACGTAACGGCGGACGGACCAGAGAGCGAAGGCGCGCTGCAAATCGATACTGTGACAGTCGAGCTGACATCGGTGCCGCACGAATTGGTCGCCTCGAACCAGTAATACGTCGTCTGTGAAAGTGCAGGCGTGGTGAACAATGCGTTCGTTCCGACGGGAATCGAACGGTCGGGCGCAAATCCACGGTACCACTTGTAAGCGAAAGGACCCGTGCCTCCCGAAGACGCCGTCAGCGTCGTGGTGGTATTCGGCTGGATCGCCCGATCCGGTGGTGCGATCGGCGCAGGCGATGTACACGACGTGGCCTGCGCGAATGTGATCGAGGCAGGCCGCGCCATGGCGTTCGTTGCGATCGTTTGAGTGTCGACGACCTGCTGGGTTCCGACGTGCGTGATCTGATGGTACAGACCGTTCGGGTGGTAGGTGACGCCGGAGACATACCCGGCAATCGACTGCAGATACCCTTTCGAATAGGAACGGCTGATCGCCGTCGTGGCGCCCTGGCCACACAGAACGCCGCTCAAACAGGTCGGGTAGTTGTGTGTAACGGGTAATCCAAGGTCGTTGTAGGAGTACGCCTGCTCGAGCGTCTGGTTCGTGCCGGTGGTCGTATTTTGGATCTGTGTCTTTTTCGAGATGAGGCGCCCGGCGTTCGCGCCCGAAGAGGCGCCTCCGTATGAGAACGAATCCGTCACCACCGTGTCGCCGAACGGCGTGTAGTTGTGGCGAATGCTCGTAATCAGCTTCTCTTGCGACAATCCTTTGCTGTTGGTCGAGTCGTAAACGAACTCTTTGGCGATGCGAAACGTTTCGGCGGCGAGTCCCGGCTCGCGCGAGAAGACCTTTCGCAGGCGTTCGGCGTCGTCGTACTCGAAGCGCAAGTCGAAGATGCCTCGCGAGTTTCCGTTCCACTGAAGCCGCGCATGTCCCCTGGCGTCGTACTCCTTGTAAGTCGTCGTGCCGCTCTCGGGATGCGCTTCGCTCGTCAGGAAGCCACGACTGTCATAATTGAAGGTACGCGTCTGTGACGCGTTGGCGCCGGTGCGATCCTTCCCCGTCATCACCACTTTTGTGAGGCGATCCTTGACGTCGTACGTGTATGCGGTTTCGGAGATCGGATCCGAAGGAGTGCCACCTGCAATCGGCAGCAGCCCCTCGGCGATATATGTCAACCGGCCGTGTAAGTCATAAGTCTCTTTCACCAGAGCTTCGCTCGGGACGACCACGCCGTTCACGTATTTGGTGCCAAGAGGAGTCGAGCGAGTCAGCTCGCGAATTCCGCCGCCGGTGTACGTCGTCCTTGTCTCGCTTCCATCGGGAGTCGTGACGCTCGCGACACGGCCAAATGCGTCGTAGGTAAACGTCGTGAACTTCGATGGTGTACCGGACTCCCATTCGCTCACGGAGGCGCGCCGTCCCATGCTGTCGTAGGTCGTATCGCGGCTGGCAGTGACGCCCGGCAACTGGCGAGTTTCGGACTTGATGCGTCCGAAGCCGTCGTACTCGATTGTCGCGGTCGCGTCGTTTCCTGCGTCTGCGGCATCGGTGGTCACCGTCACCGTCGCAAACGTAACACCCGCGTCCGGGTTGCGCCGTGCGTAGACGTAGCTGGTCGTTGCCGAGCCAGGTGTCGTGACCGACGTCAATCGTCCCATGACGCCGTACCCGTAGGTCGTGACGACGTCGGAGGGGTCCTTGGATGTGACCACGAGGCCGGTCGCCGCATTGATCGTGTACGACTCGAGGCGCAGAATCGAAGGACGATCGCCGTCTTTTCCGTGCACGTTGACGGAGGAGAGACTGCCGAACGCGTAACCGTACGACTTTCTGTACGTACTTCCCTCGGCTGCAGCGCAGAGGTCTGAGACGAATTGTGCGTCCTGAGTATCTCCGCCGAACCAGTCTTCGCGGACGAGGTTTCCCGCGTCGTACTGAAACAGCGTGACGACATCCGTCGCACTCGCGGCACTGCTCGAAGGATCAGCAAGCGTGCGAACGCCCCGCAGCGAACCGTCCGCGTCGAAACAGGCCAGCGATCGCGCTTTGACAAGCGTTCCCAATTCGGACCGAGTTTCCGAAAACTTTTGAAGCACCCAAGGGGTGCCTGCCGCGATTGCGCGCGTTCCGCTCGTTGTGCGCCCTTCAGCGTCGGAGGTCGGATTGAAATTGGTGAACATCGTCTTCGCGACGTCGCTGCCAAATATTCCGGTCGTCGTCTGCTGTCGGAAGTTGCCGTAACCGTCGTAATCTTCGAAGCGCGTATCGACGTACTTGCCATCGTCCGTCACGAACACCGTCCGCTGCCGGTTCATACGATGGTGATCGTCGACGCGGTGCAGCGTCGTGCCGTCGGCCTCGTATGCAACGTAGGTCTTCCGCTGAGACACGCACGAGCCACTGCTGCAATCGAATGCGTCGCTCGACAGGAACAGACCGTCGCCGGTCGTAAACCGTCGGGTGAACGGAAGACCATATTCGCTCGGCCGGAAGCCCCCATCTGACGCCAGCACCTGATTGTTGTAGCCAGGCCAGACGGAGAAATAATGAACGGTTTCGTTATTGTCGGGTGCCTTGAGGGTCACGGTAAATTGCTCGCCGGGCTTTTCGCCATACCCGAGGAGATTGCCCGCCTCATCAGTGCATTCGTAGTACGGTCCGCCGTTCGGTTCCATGTGCGGCGTATAGTTCCAGGTCGCACCTCCCGTCGTCTCTCCTGCGGGATAGGCGGTCTTGGTCTTCACGCCGGGTGTGAACGTGTAAAAGTCGAGCGGATCCCTGGCGTATGTCAGACACGCCTCGGTGTGAGCCATCTGCCAGATGACATACTCCCACGTCGTTCTTCCTCCGGTCGGCAGCGTCAGTTCGTTGATACGGCCTGGAGCCACTTGTCCCGCGCCATCGGAGGCGTATTTCATCGCGTACGTCGAGCCATCGGGCAGAGTGATCGATGTCAGCGTAGGCGCGGTAACGGTATTCGAATCCTCGCTCCACGAGTTTTTGGCGCGACGTTCGCGCGGGACGGTCATGCTTGTGTGACCGAACGTGTACCGCTCGACGGCGTTGTTGACGCCGCGAACCACGACCTCGCTCACCGTCGGGCGGACTTCGCCGTCGTGCATCTGATTTCTGAAACAGACGTCCTGTCTGCGGCCGTGAGAGTCCGCCAGCCGCCAGACTTCAGTGAGTGGATAGGCGCAGACCGTGGAACTGGTCTCGTAGAAAACGTCGACGAAATTCACAGGCTCCCCATTGACTGTGGCCTGGTCTCGCATGCGCTTGATGCGCCAGTTCGAAGCCGAGACGTACTCGTACTCGTGGACCTCTCCGGTCGGGAACTCGACGAGCATCCTGCCGTTCACTTTCCTCACGCGAATCTGTGACCCGTCACGCGTGTACCACGTGAATGGTTCTTCCAGTGTCGCCCCGTCCGCGGGATGCTTCGTTTTATGGAGCTTGTGGATTGCCCCGTCCGGTCCCTCGTACTCGGAGAGTTCATTCGACCCGGCGGCCGCGCCGTCGTAGCCTTTCAGACGCCCGAAGCTCACGCGCCAGCCGATCCCGGCGTTCGACTTGTGATCGAGTTGAGCCTTGACCCATGACTGACCAGGATGGAGGTCGTCGTAAATCATCACGTAGTCCCAGATTTTCGCGTTGTACACGAGCGGGACGCGGTAAGTGAGCGTGGAGCTCACCGGAAACGACGGCCAGGCGCGCGGCGTGACCAGCACGTTGCCATTGAAGACATTGACGCTGTCGACATTTCCAAACTGATAGACCTTCTCGGCATGGAAGCCACGCTCGATCGTTGGATGTGGTTGCGCGACCGCAGTCAGCGTCAGCAACATGGTTAGCGCGACGAAGGCAGCGCGCTTCATTTCGGCACCCGTACCGCGACGAACTCGAGCTTGAACGGCTCGAGTACCAGCAACAGGTCGCCCGGCGTGAGGACAGGCGGAGGAGGCGCGTTTCCGGCCAGCGGCTTCAGCGAACCCGGCGACACGCGCATGACCGCATGATCGCCGCGCTCCTCATCGTATTTTCCGTCCTGCTCGACATGCAATCGCCACGCGCCGGCGCCCTGCCGCACGACGACGATCAGCGCAGAAGCACGCGCGAGCTCGAGCGCCGCAACGTCGCCCGTTGCACCCTTTCGAAAGGCTGGGCTGGCGAGCGCGACGTCGGGAAGTTTCATTCCGTCCGGGGTCGCCACACCGTACCTGGCGGTGCGGACGTCCGCGACCACCCAGATGGAGCCTTGCTGAATCGGCGCATCCAGCGTGAAGGTTACGCGCCCATCAGAGTCGTCGTCGGTCGTGACGCGCTGCCAGTGGCGCACGATATCCTTGTACTGCGCCGATTCGTGCGAGACACCGACCAGAATCACCTCGCCTTTCGGCGAGACACCTTCCGCAACGATCGCGTTCGATTGAAGATGTACCTGAATGGTCGCGGAAGACGCTGCGCGCGCTTCGCTGACCGTGAAAATCAAGAAGAGTGTGAGTAAAAGCAAACGCTGCAAAACAGCCTCCGAACACGACGTGATCCGTGCAGCGCCGAATTCAGAACGTTGCGCAGCGAGGAGCCGATGAAATTTTGGCGGCGGAACCGACCGGTGTAGCTTCACATCACGCGCGCGCGCTGTCAAGGCAGGCCGCAATGGCGTGCACCAAAGCCCGGACTGCCTGGTGCGCAA
>DASVUA010000667.1:0-8555 GCA_036387295.1 Thermoanaerobaculia bacterium
TCGCGGTAGCGGGCGGTGAGATAGACGCGCGGATGCGGGACGGAGATGACCTGCAGGTACCAGTAGGTGTCGTCGTAGCTGTCGGTCGGATTCACCGCGTCGCGGGTGCCGGCGACATAGCCGAGCCGCGGGCTGAAGAGACGGCCGAATCCGCGGTAACGCACCGACGCGCCGAACGCCTGCGAATCGCTTTCCGTACCGGTCTGGACGCTGTAGCGCTGCTGATCGAAGTTGACGTCGGCTTTCAGTTCCCAGTCCGGCGTCAGACGGTACGAATAGTCGGCGCCGAACATCGTGATGTTCGCGATCGCGGTCTGATCGCCGACGTCGAACGAGGCGCGGTTCTCGCCGCGGTCGATGAACGCGCCGAAGCTGTGGACGCTGCCGTTGTAGTTCGCACCGATGCCGCCGCCGTAACTGTTGTCGCGGTCGATGCTGATGTAGTGCTGGTAATCGGCGTGCGCGTAGAACTCGATCGGGCGGGTAGCCCACGGTTTCACGGTCGCGCGGTACTGTGTGGTGGCGGCGGTGACGTCTTCTTCGAGGCTCTCGTCGCTGGCCTGAAAGAAGTTGCCGAACACCTGCCCCTGCAGGCGGAGCTCCTGGCGCCAGATGCTCGGGGCAGCGTTGACGGGCGTGGCGGAGTTGGTCGGCTCGGCCGGACGATTGCGTTCTTCTTCGTCGGTCTGAGCAAACAGCGGCACAGTCGCGGCGAGCGCGATGGCGATGGCGAAAGCGAGTCTTTTCACGGCAGCACCTCTCTTGTCGCTGGGTCCGGCTGCAACAGCAGGACCATGTTCGGACGTCGACTTCTCGTGATTCTCAACCGTTCATGACGGCGCGCGCCCGCGTGACGATCGTATTCGCGATCTCCCGCCACGAGAAGCGGCCCTGCGCGTCGGCCGCGGCGCGAAAGCCGAGGCGTGACGCGAGATCGCGGTCGGTCAGAAGGCGGATGAGCGCGTCGGCCAGCGCGGCCGGGTTTTCCTTCTCGACCAGCAGGCCCGAGACCTCGTTCTCGATCACGTCCTGCATGGCGCCGATGGCGCTGGCGACGATCGGCACACCGAAGGTCTGCGGCACGTGCAGCGCGCCGCTCTGATAGATCTCGCGATAGGGAAAGACGATCACCGACGCGAGCTCCATCCACGCCGCGATGTCGCCGGAGGAGATGTACTCCGGAATCCAGAGCACGGAGCCGGCGATGCCGTTGCGGCGCGCTTGTTCCTGATGCTCGGCCAGATCGAAATCGGCGGTCGGATAGCCGACGATGACGAGGCGCGCGTTCGCGTTCTGCAGCACGCGCGGAAAGGCATCGAGCAGCACGTCGATGCCTTTGTAGCGGGAGAGCGTTCCGAAGAAGAGCACGACCGGTTCGTCGGGTCCGAGGCCAGTCCGCTTGCGCAGCGACGCGGCGTCCGAGCCGGGCGCGCGCAGCTCCCGGAAGATCTCCTCGTTGCCGTGCACGATGACGCCGATGCGCGTTTCGGGGACGCCGAACGTCTCGATGAACTCTTTGCGGTTGCGCTCGAAGTGGACGAACACCAGGTCGAAGAGGTGATAGATGCGGCGGTAGAAAAAGCGGCGCCAACGCGACCGGTCGAACATGCCGGCGGACTTGCCGCCGCTCGTCACGAACGGCTGCACGTTGTGGCAGACGTCGGCGAAGACGCGTGCTTTGCGGCGGAGACGCATGAGCGGCAACAGGTCGAAGGGAAAGCGGATGTCGCCGAGGAGCACGAGATCGGGATCGAGCTGCTTTACCCGGCGCGCCACGCGCAGCCACTCGCGGTAATAGCGAATCGCGCGCGAGACGCGGCGCAGCTTGCGGAACGCGACCGCCCACGGCGCCTGCGATTCGCGGCCTTCCGGTTTCGGATCCCACAGGGACATCGAGCGGTCGAGGCGGAACGGATGCGCGAGATCCTCGAGCTCGTAGTTTTCGTCCGTGATGAGAGTGACGTCGCCGCCGCTGGCCTGCAGCGCGCGGCAGAGCTGAAACGCGTAATGGATCATGCCGCCTTTGCCGGCGGGCTCGATGTAGGCGATCTTCACTGCAGAGCGGTGTCAGCAGAATTCGCGCCGAACAGCTCGGCGAAGCGTTTCCACGGCACGTTCTTCGTGCCGGGCGGCTCGGCCGTGATGTTCATGGTGCCGCGCGTCGAGAGAAATTCGCGGAATGCCGGAACGAGCGATTTCGGCGGGAGCCCGGAGCGCTGCATGTAGTCCTGAAAGTAGCGGCGTACGGCGCGCGAAAGGCGATTCCGCTCGAGGAACGTGCGTGCGAACGCATCTTCCGGCGCGAGGCGGTGATACCGTGCGCCCGGATAGTTCAGCCCGTACGTGAGCGCGTAATGAAAGAGGTCGACGTACGGCGGTGCGACGGGAGAAAAGTGCTCCCAGTCGACGACGGCCATCGAGTTGCCGTTCAGCATGACGTTGCGGGCCCAGTAATCGCCGTGCAGGGCGCTCATCGGAATCGCCAGGTCGCCGAGCGGGTATGTGGCGTTGACGCGCGTCGCATCGTGAAACGCCGCCAGCCAGCGCGACGCGGCTTCGAGGTGCGCTTCGACGCGGCGCCACGGCGCAAACGAGGACTGCATGTCGACGTACGACGACCGGCCGGGGAGCGCGCTCTGCACGAGCAGCTCGCCGCGTGAATAGGTGTCGACGGCGAGGACTTCCGGAATCGCGCCGCGCAGTTGCGGCGGGAGCATCGCGCGCACGCTTTCGATCGCTTCGGCTTCGCGGCGTAATTCGTGCGGCGTGCGCTGCGCTTTGGCGACCGCGAACGGTGCCGGCGCGTCGCCGTCGAACAGGAACGCCATCACGCGTGCGCGGTCGGTGCCTTCGTAATCGCGCAGGATGATCGAGCGGAGGGCCGATGGGGATCGCGGCAGCGCGTGCTCGATCTGCTGCAGCAGTTCGCGCGTGTCGCTCCCCAGCTCATCCTCGGACGCGCGGCGGACGCTCGGCCGCCGGACGAATTTGCGGATGCGCTCCACGTGACCGTGCGGCACGAGCAGCGTTTCGGTGAAGTAGCGGAGCACTCGCGGCGAATCGAGCGGAACGAGGTAGCGGTCAATGCATCCGAGCGCGTGGTTCACCATCACGCCGGGCGTTCCACCGCATGCCGCGCCGCGAACAGGTGACGCTTCGCGGCCGAGACGAGATCGCGATCGATGAGGACGAGCGCGATTCCGTAGACGAGCGCGCCGAGCGTGACGCCTCCGCTGAGCTGGACGACGTCCGCAAACTGAGACGTCGAGCGGAGCCAGATCACGAGCACACCGGCCATGATCGCAGAGGCGAGAGTGCCGGGGAGGAACGCCGCCCCGATCTGCCGGAGTTTCACGTCGACCGCGCGCGCCGCAACGACGAGTGTGATGACCGTGCCGATCGCGGCCACGACGCCCATCGCAAGGGCGATCTCGACCGCGCCGTACTGCGCGCCGACGAGGAGGGCAGGAACTGTCATCGCCGTCTTGAAGTACGCGAGCTTCGCGAGCAGCCCCGCGCGCCCCGTCGCCTTGAGCACATCGCCGGCGTTGGTGCTGAGGCAACGAATGCCCGAGTAGGCGGCGAGCGCGGCGAGCACCGGCGCCGCCGGCTTCCACGCCGGGCCGAAGAAGACGAGCACGATCGGCGTCGCGAGCATCATCGTGCCGATGGCCGTCGGCATCGTGACGGCCGTGATGTAGCGCGACGAAATGAGATACGGCCGCTTCATCGACGCCCCTTCACCGTGCAACTGCGCAAAGGCGGGGAAGAGGACGCGGCTGAGGACCCACAGCAGCACGACGGTCGTCGTCTCCGGGATCTTCGTGGCGATCTGATAGAGGCCGAGCTGGATGGTGCCGAGATAGTGGCCGACGATCGCCATGTCGGCATGATGGCCGACCGCGGCGAGCACGTTGACCACGATGATTCCGCGGCCGTACGCGAGCATCGGTTTGAACAGATCGCGGGGAAAGGTGAGATTCGGACGCCACGGCGCCGCGATCCACACCAGGATCGTGCGCGCGCCGAGGCCGGCGAGATGCGCCCAGACGAGACTCCACGCGCCGAATCCCATCCAGGCGAGAACGAGGGCTAGGACCGCTTTGACAACAGCGAGCGCGAGGTCGGGAACCATGCGCGCGCGGAAGCGGAGGTCTTTCTGCAGCAGCGCATCGTGCGTGTTGCCGAGGAACTTCAGGATGAAGCTGAAGGCGAGGACCTGGATGATCGGCGTGCCGTTTTCGGCGTTGAAAAAGTCCGCCACCCACGGCGCGATGCCGAGGGTGAGGAGGCACCATGCCACGCCGGCCACCGTGTTGATGATGAACGTCACCTGCGCGGCGTCTTCACGGCGGTCGGGCCAGTAGACGAGGGCGGTGCCGGTGCCGAGGTCGCCGATCGCTTCGGCGTACGTGATGTAGACCATCGCGAAGGCGAGCAGGCCGAACTCGCCCGGCGCGAGCAGTCGCGCGAGAAGGGCGAGCCCGATCAGCGTTACGCCTTTCGAGCCGGCGGTCGAGAGAAAAGCCCAGATGGCTGCGCGGGCGGTCTTGGCTCCGACGCTCATTGAATGCTCCCGAGGATGATGCGGCGCATTTCCTTGCGAACGTAGCGCGCGCGGATTCCGGTGGCCTCACCGGTGAGATTGCGCGAAAGACCGCGCAGAGTATTGAGGAGGCGAAACAGCTCGAACCCGTGCGTGTCGAGCGGCCGCCCGTCGAGGAACCCCTCGAGAAAAACCGTGTGCAGGCGCGCCTTGTGGCGGCTGAACAGCGGCAGCAGCTCGAGGTAGGAGAGAAGATAAACGACGTCTTCGAGTGGAAGCCCTTCACGGAATCCCTCGAAGTCGATGACTTCGACTCTGCCGTCGCCGACGAACACATTGCCGGGCCAGAAGTCTTCGTGGTGGCCGACCACCGGCAGCACCCCTTCGGCGGTCTGTTGTTCGAGGTGACGCAGGTGGCGGACGATGGCGTCGCGATGATTGCGGATCTCCGCATCGGCGGCGGCGATGAGGTCGAGATCTTCGACCCCAAGGAGGACGAGCGAGGTGAGGAGATGCCGGCCGTCTTCGTCGGTGCGCGTCGACTCCTGCATGCGGCGCAGCCACTCGCCGGCGAGACGCACCGGCTCATCGAGCTTCCGCCCGTCGCCGCCGCGGCGTGCCGCGCGGATCAGCGCGTCGAGCGGAGTGCCGTGCGCGCGTTCCATGATCACGGCCGCGCGCTCTTCATCGAGCAGGAGCGGCCGCGGAACCGAGAACGTGACGCCGTGGTGCTGCGCGGTCATGGTCTGGTGCAGCGCGTTGAGGATCTCGTACTCCATCCGCGCACTCTCCGCCGCGGGGCGCGGGTCGTCGGGCCCGGGCGGCTGAATTTTCACCACCACTTCGTGCCGCCGCGCGCCCTTCCACATCACCAGCTCGCCGATGATCGAGCCGGGACGGACTTTGAGACGCTGCACGCCGAGAGCGGTCGCACCGAGCGAGGCCCAGTCGAGTGAAGTGATGTCGTCGTATCCGGCTGTATTCGACGCCTCGGGTGTTCTGGGCAGCAGCCGCGAGACACGCGTCGCACGGGCTCCGGTGCAGGCGTGAACGTTCGCGCCGCCGAGAAGCGTCTCGAGGTGACGCGCCTGCATGTGGGCCAATGGGCTGCGGAGCCGGCGGATGAATCCGAGCATCTCGCGTCCCGGATTGCGCGCCATGCCGAGCACATTCGTCGCGAGTACGTCCGGCCAGCGCAGCGCGTCGGCAAGACGGATGATGTGGACGGGACGGTACTGGCGCTCGAGCGATTCGAGCTCGGTCCGGAGGTGCGGATCGACCTCGTCGTCGACGAGCACCACCACTCCGGGATGGATCGGCACCCGCTGCATCGGGAGTGAGGGGATTGCTGTCGGCAGTTCGGCCACCGTCATGCCGACGCCTCATGCAACCGCGGTGAGAGATCGGACCCGTGCTGAGCGAGCCGCGCCACGGCGACCGCCAGGCCGACGTACAGCCCGAAATAACGAACGTGAGATTCGTGGAGGAAGACGCTCGCCATCAGGTAACCGGCGAGTGCGACTCCGATGCCGCTTGCGATGGCGGCGCGCCCGGTCTCGCCGCGCTCGAGCAGCCGGCGTCGCGCACCCCATAGATAGAGGAAGGCGGCGAATGCCGCGCCGAGAAAGGTGAAGAGACCGAGGAGACCCGTTTCGGAGGCGATCTCGAAGTAGAGACCATGAGGGAACTGTGGCGAGCCGGGGACGCCCCAGTCGCGCTCCGCCATCCCCACCTGGTTGGCCAGGGTGTCGTAGTGCTCGCCGAAGTTACCGGCGCCGACGCCGCCGAGAAGGTGCTCGTCGAACATCCGGATCGCCACGCCGTAGAGCAGCTTCCGTTTTGCGACGGAGCTGTCGACGCGCACCGGTTGCTCTTCGCTCGAGACCAGCGCTTCGATGGTCAGGAAGCGTTTCGACATCGCGCTCGGAAGCAGTGCGATCACGATCACGCCGGCCACGGCCAGGGCCGCGATCTGGCGCGGACGCACGCGCAGCGCGAGCACCATCAGACCGCACATCGCGAAGAGCGCGAACATCGCGCCGCGCGAATAGGTGACGAGCGTGCCGCCGGTGATCAGCGCGGCGAGCAGCCAGTAGACGATCTTGCGAGGGCGGCGCCGCTCGTTGATCGCGAGCGCGGCGGCCATCGGAATGCCGACCAGGAGAATGCGAGCGTAAAAATTGGGGTCCGAGACCGGCGGCCCCGAGGCGCGCGGCATCGTCACCTGTCCATAGATGTTGCCCGACTGCACCGCGACCATGCCGCCCAGAAAGTTCTCGAGCATGCCGGTCGTGACCTGCACGATCGAGATTGCCGACATGAACGCGGCGGTGACGATGAGCGCGACGAGTGCGCGCCGCAAGGCCTGCCACGAGACGATGAGGCTCGCGGCAAGGACGCAGATGAAGGTCGCCTTCACGAACTCCGAAAAGCGTCCGTCGACCGCGCGCAGGTTGTGAGCCCAGACGCCGGTCGCATATCCGGTGATCGCGTACAAGACCAGAAAGATGACCGGCAGCTGCAGGGCGACGTTCATCGGCTGCGCGATCCGGCGGTATTTGAACGCGACGATCGCGAGCAGAAGGATGATCGGGCGCAGGAGTGACGGCAGCGGAAACTGCGTCATCAGCGAGTCCGAAACGTCGGCGTAAAGAATGATGACGAGCAGCGGGATGCCGATCGGCAGCGGCACCGTCGAAGCCGGAGAGGCGGCGGCCGCTTCGGCTTCCGCGGCGCGCTCCGGCGTGTGATCCTGCTGACGCACCCGCCGCGCTGCGCGGGAGAAGGCGGAGACCGCGGCGCCAGTCGCGGCGAAAGCGGTGAGCGTTGTGACGTCGATCTGCTCGCGGAAAAAGACGGCGAGCGTGACGACCGAGTAGGCGGTGGCGGCGAGCCCCGCTTCGTCATCGCGCAGCCAGGCCGAAATCGCGACCGCCGCCACGAAGGCGAAGAACGTGACGGCGGGCGAGTCGGGAAAGACGAGCGAGATGCCGGACGCGGTGACGACGAGGTCGACCGCGACCGCGTGTCTCATGATGGTGCGCCGCGTTTCGGGGGACATGGTTCAGCGGCGCCGGGTTCAGCTCGTGGCAGCTCGTGCGAGGAACGGAAGCTTGTGCCGCTGGTCGATGAACCAGGCGAGCGCCACACCGAGCAGGACGCCGAGCATCAGGCCGGCGATCGCGGCACGGCTGGTGCGCGGCAGTACCGGTTCGTCCGGCGGCGAGGCAGGGGAGATGAGCGACACGCGGAACAGCTTGTACATCGCGGTCGTCGGTTGCGCGAGCAGCGACGGGATGCGATTCGCGATCGCCGCAACCTGCTGCGGGTTCTCCCCTTCGACCGTGATGTTGAAGAGGTTCGTGTTGGGAACGACGCTCGAGTCGATGCGGTATCCGTGGGTCGAGCCGAGGGCGCTGTGGCGGATGGCGGGGGACGAGGCGAGAGCGGCGACCGTGGAGATGATGACGCGCCGTTCCAGCGAGTCGACGCCGCGGATCACGTCGGTCGGATCCATGTTCTCGACCATGGGAGCCACCGCGCCGATCGCGGTGACGCGATAGCGCTTCGGCTGCACGGCCGAAAAGAGCCACGCCAGCAGCGCGGTCGCGGCGGCGGTGAGCAGGACAATATGCCAGTGGCGAACGACCGCGCGAACGACATCGTCGGCAAGATTGCCGGCCGGAGCATGGGAGATGGGCGGCGGTCCGCCCTGAAGCGACACGCGCGGCATCGAACCGTCCGCGGCTGTTTGTGTCGGGGCAGGCGTTACCGAAGTCGTCACGTTCCCTCTGCGCTCGTTGTGGTGTCGTCTGGCCAAATGCGGTGCTTCTCGGCGGCGGCTTGTGCAAATTGATCGCCAGATTGTGGGGGAGTGGTTTGGTGCTTGTTGGTCGTCGGTTCGGTGACGGTTGTCGGTTGACCGTTGCCCGTGCGGTTGACCGTTACCCGTTGCCCGTTGCCCGGGCTTGATCGCGTGGACATCACGCATCGCGAGCCGCGCCCGTTG
>DASVUA010000668.1:0-2708 GCA_036387295.1 Thermoanaerobaculia bacterium
GATGAACGGCCGCCGTAATCTCGCTCCGGCCTACCGACGCCGGCACCAATCGGCGCGTCGTCGTCGGTCATGATCGCGGCAGCGCTGATCGATCGCCCGCGCATGATATCCGGCTGATCAGGATGACGGCTGAATTCGACGAGGCACTGCCGAGCGCTCACGCTTTCGCGGTACGTTGTCTGAGCGCCGCCACGGTGCTCCGGAGTCGTCCGCCGAGCATCGCCCGCGCTCGCGCACCGAGCCCGAGCCACAGCACCACCGGGGAAGCCGCGACTGTGAGGAGCACGCCGTACCCGATCAGCTCGAGCCAACCGTCAGGTGCAACTCGCCGCTCCAGCAGGAGTCCGGCTCCGAAAAGGAGCAGAGCGACGAGCAGAGGCCTCGCGAGTAGTCTCCGCTGCTCGGCGGCGCGAGCGCCCGTCCAGCGCCTGATCACCCGTCCGACGACGATCAACTCGAAGGCATACGCGCAGGTGAGCGCCGCGGGGAGCGCCGCAGGACCAAACCACATCGTCCCGACGGCTCCGAGCCCGAGAGCGACCGTTCCGCCTGCAACGAGCGCGATTGTTTGAATGCGCAGCTCGAAGAGCGCGGTGGCGATCGCACGGTCGGTCTTGTACAGCAATCCGCAGAGCGTCAGGAGAACGAGCATCAAATTGACATCTGAACCGGCATACACATCCCTCTTCGTCCAGATCAGCAGGAAATGACGGTTCAGAACGAGGATCACGAAACCGACGATGCTCATCGCGGCGATCGCGACCAGATGCATTTCGGCACGGATGCGCGTCACGCGCGCCCACTCCTTCCTGCCACACAGATCCGCGATGCCCACACCGCCCGATCCGAGAGCTTCCGTGAACGGAACAGCGCCGAACCGCAGCACCGCGCCCGTGACCGCGTACATGCCGGCCACCGCGGGGCCGAGGACCATTCCGATGAGGAGCACGTCGGTGGCCGACATGACGAGGTGACCGAAGCCAATGAGCGAAATCCCGCCGCTCATTTTCGCGAACTCTTTCACTTCGCTCCGCGTCGGCCTGCTCGCGCCGAACCACGGCACCGCGCGGCGCGCCACGAAATACCGGCCGACGCTGTACAGGATCGTCCCCAGTGCCACCGCGATCGCTACGCCGGGCAGGCCATACCCGGCTTGCACCGCCCCGATCATCAAGGCGCCTGAAACGACGACCGAAGCGGCGCTCATGCCCATCGACCGGTAGTCGAGATTCATTCCGATCAATACGTTGGACGGAAGGGTCAGCAACCTGTCGAGGATGAAACTCGCAACCGCGATCGCCATCGTGATCCGCAGCGCGCTCGCGTGCTCTGGTGCCAGGTGGATGAAATGAGGTGCAAGCCAGGTGATCACGCCGCCGAGGAGAAGGAGAACGGGCAGCGTATAGAGCGTCAACGACAGTGCGGCTCCCACCAGCCGTCGCTTTTCCTCGTCGTCGTCGATGTGCTGTCGCACGGACAGTGCGAACTTGAGCGTCGACATCGGCCGTATGTCGCCCAGCGCAAGGTAGCCGATGGTCTGCTGGATGATCATCCACGCCCCATAGAGCGGCATGCCGAGGTGCTGAATGAGGAGCGGCGTGACGAGAAACTGCGTCGCCAGCCGCGCCCCGTGCTGAAGAATTTTGCTGACGAACGTCAGGGCCGCACGGCGCGTGAGGTGCCGCACGCCGCTCTTTGGCGGGACTTGCTGCACGGGTGAATCAGCTGGATTGGACAATGCGAGTCAGGGACGCCATACGGACGCGGAACGCGTTGCGTTCATCAGCGACCGTGCACCGGTCTTCGTCTGCGCGGCGGTCCGGAGGTATCACGGATCACGGCCTGCAGTGATAGATCACGTGGTTGTTCAGGACCTCGACCTGCTTGAAGACGTTGTTGCGGACTTTGAATTGATCGTGGATGCGGACGTCGCGGAACCCCGACGCGAGCAGCAACTGACGGAAGGTCTCTGGAAAGAAGTGAAAGAACGAGCCGCCGGAGACGTGGCCATTGTAGGTCAGTCCGCGATCTGCCGGCAGCGCGGTGAACCCCAGCCGGCGAAGCAGCCGCACGACCAGCGAGCTTGTGATTTTCGCTTCGAGGACGCTCGACAGGGAAATCACGCACAGGCCGTCGGGCTTCAATGCGCCTCGTAGTTGTTCGACCGCCTCGATCGGGTTTTTGAGGTGCTCGATGAGAGCGCCGCAGAAAATCACGTCGAATTTTTCTCCGAGCTCGTCGAGATTGTAGATGCTGCCGTTCCGGTATTCGGCCGCGGCCCGCTTCAGTGTTTTGGCGAGCAGGAAACGATGCCCCACCGGCACACCGGCAGAGGTGAACACGTCGGGGAACTCGGCGAGCTGCGCGTGGTAATTAATGTATTTCTTCGTATAGTGTTCGCTCGCCGCGACCGAGGGCGAAAAATTGACCGAGCCGTCGAACTTGTTCGTATCGACGGCCAGCACAGACGCCCCACGCCGTTCCATTTCGAAGGAAAAGAAACCATCGGCCGCGCCGACGTCGAGGGCGCGCTTGCCGTCGAGCCGTGCCGGAAACCCGAATTTCTCCGTAATGTTCCGGTAGTCGAAGTTGCCCAAGCTCGCCAGGCCGCCATCGAAGTCGAGCACGTGGTACCACTGAGTTTTTTCGAAAAACTCAGCCAACCGTCGCGGGTCAATGGCGTGCGCCGCGGACGGGTTCTGACTGCT
>DASVUA010000669.1:0-2836 GCA_036387295.1 Thermoanaerobaculia bacterium
GTCGGATGGCTGCTCGACGAGCGTGGCTTCGCCCTCTCTGCCGACGAGCAGAAGCAGTTGCGCAAAGTCGTCCGCTTTCTCGACGACACGCTCCTCGGCACCGTCGCCCCGAAACGCGACCGGGTCGAACCGAACGCCGTCTTCGCCGGAAGCACCGAGATCCCGCGCGCGTACGCCGTCCGCGGAGCGCGGCTCGCGTACGAAGCATCGGGCGATTCGATGATCGGCGCCGGCATCGCCGATCGCGACCTGCTCTACGTCAAGCCGACCCGCAGCACGCGTGAAGCGGCCGGCCGCCTGGTCGTCTGCCGCGTCGACGCCGCCGATTACGTCAAAGTGTTCGACGTCCGCGCGGGACGGATCCGGCTCCTCAGCCGCAACGAGCGTTACCCGCCCATCGAGCTCACCGAAGGCTCGAATCGCTTCGAGCTCATCGGCGTCGTCGTCGGCCGCAGCGGCGCCCTCGGGACGTAAGAAGAAACAAATCGCCGCCGCAATCGAACTACACGCGCGGCACCTCCACTGGATGATGACGTACCGCTCATCGTCTGCAAGCTGATATGACTACAGCCTGATATGGATCTGACCTGGTCGATGGAAGACATCGCCCGCTCGTCCGATGACGAAGCGGTGCGCCGGCGGCTCGCGCGGAGGAACCGCGCCTGGCTGCTGGCCCTCATGATCTTCTTCATGTTCGTCGCGCTGATTCACGCGTCGAACGACTCCCGCCGGAACACCGAGATACGGATCATCGTCTCCGCGTTCAACGCCGTCTTCGTCGCATTCAGCCTCTTTCTCATGCGGTACATGCGGGAGAACCCCGGCTCGCAGACGTTCCTCTGGCGTGCCGGCGGCTGGCTGCGCCGGCGCACTCACCCCGTCGCACTCGCTTTCGTCGCAATCGAGTACACCGTTCAACTCTGGCTCGCGCGTGGCGGTCAGGAGTGGATGGGATGGGCCATGACCGTGCCCTTCATGATGCTCGGCTTCCGGATGCTTGCGATCGAGCTCGTTCTCCTGCACGGCTTCCTTCTCGCCGGCGCGCTCGTCATGGCGGTCAACACCGATTTCCGCGGAAACCCGGTGCCCGTCTACGTCTCGATTTGCGTCGTGAACGTGATCGCGCTGGCGACGGAGCTCTTCGCCTCGCACCGTTTGAGAAAAGAGATCGCCGGCGAATGGAGCACGCGGCGCACGCAGGCGCGCGAGCAGATCCGGATGCGCGACGAGCTTCGTTACGCGCGCGAACTGCAGATGAGCATGCTGCCGGAATGCGCGCCGCCGCTCGACTGGGTCGACATCTGCAGCGTTTCGGTTCCGGCCACGGAAGTTGGCGGCGATTACTACGACTACTTCGTGGAAGACGAACGGATCGCGCTCGTCTGCGGCGACGTTGCCGGCCACGGCATGGCCAGCGGTCTCGTGCTCTCCGCGCTCCGCAGCGGCTTCACGCTGCTACGCGATTCACTCTCCGATCCGGCCGCGGTGCTGACGCGGCTGCACGACCTCATCACCCACACCACACGCCGCCGCACCCTCGTCACGGTGTCGGTGGTCCTGCTCGACCGCCTGAATCGCACCGCCACCGTCGCCAGCGCCGGTCATCCGCCGGTCCTGCTGCGCCGCACGAATGGCCTCGTCGAGACGATCGATCTCTGGTCGCCGCCCCTCGGCGTGCGACTGCCGGTCGACATCCCGCAGCGCCGTCTCTCGTACGACATCGGCGACATGTTCGTGCTGCACAGCGACGGCATCTACGAAACGCGCAATGCCGCCGGCGATGCGTACGGAATCGAGCGCCTCGAGCAGATCGTGGGCGAACGGGGAACCGGCACCGCGGAAGCACTGCGCGATGCGATCCTCACCGACGTCGCGCTCTTCCGCGGCGCGACCGAACCAGACGACGACCTCACGATCGTCGTCTGCCGGCTGACGTGAGGCTTGTGGATTGAGATCGAGACGCGCGGTTCTGTAATCCGCTATCCAAATCAAACCTCGACGTCGGCGCGGTTGCCTTCCTCGGTGAGCCAGTTCTTGCGGTCGCCGGCGCGATTTTTCGCGAGCAGCATGTCGATCGCGGCGACGGCGGGCTCCGCGTCGGCGAGCGTGAGTCGCACGAGACGGCGCGTGTTCGGGTCCATGGTCGTCTCGCGGAGCTGCGGCGGATTCATTTCGCCGAGGCCCTTGAAGCGCTGGATGTTGACCTTCCCTTTCAGCCCTTCCGCCTCGATGCGCGCCAGGATGCCTTCACGTTCCGCATCGTCGAGCGCATAGAAGACATGCTTGCCGACGTCGATGCGATAGAGCGGCGGCATCGCGACATGCACGTGTCCTTCTTCCACCAGCTTGCGGAAATGGCGCACGAACAACGCGCAGAGCAGCGTGGCGATGTGCGCGCCGTCAGAATCAGCATCGGCGAGGATGCAGATCTTGCCGTAGCGCAATCCGTCGAGCTTGTCGGTGCCGGGATCGACGCCGAGAGCCACGGCGATGTCGTGGACTTCCTGTGAGGAAAGCACCTCGTTCGAATCGACTTCCCACGTGTTCAGGATCTTGCCGCGCAGCGGCATGATGGCCTGGAACTCGCGGTCGCGCGCCTGCTTCGCCGAGCCGCCGGCCGAATCGCCTTCCACGAGAAAGAGCTCCGTGCGGCTGAGATCCTGCGCCGTGCAATCGGCCAGCTTGCCGGGAAGCGCGGGGCCGGAGGTCAGCTTCTTCCGCTCGACCTTCTTTCCCTGCTTGAGGCGCACCATCGCCTGATTGATGGCGACGTTGGCGATCTTCTCCGCGTCGGCAACGTTGTTGTTGAGCCAGATCGAGAACGCGTCCTGCGTCA
>DASVUA010000670.1:0-1992 GCA_036387295.1 Thermoanaerobaculia bacterium
ACACGGTTTCGCCCGCCCTGAGGGTGAAATTGAGTGGTCCGACGGTGAACGTACTGCCGTAGACCGGATCGTCGTAATGAAAGACGACGTTCTCGAACGAGATCTCCTCGAATTTGCTGAGCGGCGCGAGCACATCGCTCGCGCGGGTGACGCAGCGGTCGAGCGAGGCGTCGAGCGCCTCGATGTTCTCGCACGCCGCATCGGCCGCGGCGAGATTCGGCACAGTGCCGACCAGCGAGGAGATCGGCCCGACCAGGAAGAGCACCGCGGTCGTGATCTTCACGACGTCCGCCGCATACGCGTCATTGAAGCGCGGCACGATGAATACGACCACGCCCAGCAGCACGTAAAACGACATCTGCGAAAAGATGAACATGCGCGCGATCTGCGTCTGCGTGCGCGTCTTCCGCTCGGCGGCCGATTCGGAGATCTGACGGAAATGCGCGAAGAGGTCATTGCTGCGCGCGCGGTTCAGCCGCACTTCCTTGAACCCTTCGAGCAGATGCGTGAGCGTTTCGAACAGCTCGTTCTCGCGCGCGATCGTTTCGTGCAGCTCGCTGTTCAGTTTCTTGACGCGCGACAGATGGACGAATGCGAGGACGGTCGTGATGGCCAGCGTCAGGCCGAACGCCACCATCGACAGCATGGCCACGTAAATGGCGGTGAAAAAGATGAGGATCGCCGCCTGGCCGCTCATGATCAGCATCAGCGCCGACTGCGAAATGGTCGACGTCTCTTTGCTGATGCTCGCGTAAATCAGCGTGCGTCCGATCTCCTCGAGCGGCTGCAGGTCGCAGCGGCGGACTTTGTCGGCCAGCTGCACGCGCATCCGGTCGAGGATCTTTTCGACTTCGATCGAGGCGGTGCTCATGAGCCGCCACTGCGTCAACGCGTAAAGCGCGAGGACGGTGGCGAACATGATCAGGCTGCGCGTGGTCGCACTGTTCTCGCCTGAAGCCTCCTCGGCCGCGGCATTGATGATGGCGAGAATGAGCGCGTTGCTGATGCCGGCCACGCCGGCCAGCGACATGAGTGCAACGATCGATACTTTCGACTCGCGCCGGAAGAGCTCGAGCAGTTTCATCCGGCAGTCGTCTCACGTCGCCGCCATCGGACCATCACCCGCGGCGTGAACAGAATCAGCACGATGGCGACGAAGATCGGCGTGAGCAGCAATGAACAGAGGAGTGCGCCCCAGAACCCCAGCAGGCGGTGCCGCGCGATGAACGCGACGATGAGACACGCAGCGATATAGACAATAGCGCCCATTAGCTCTCGCGCACAGGCTCGTCGCCTGTCCGTGCAATGGCCGGCAATTTCCGGCGCATTCGTTCTGAATTGTTGGTTGGACCCGGACGGACAGACAAAGTTCAGCGGCTCACGACGAGCCGCTGAACTTCGGGACTGCTTGGGGACTGCGGCGATACTCTATGGAAACGTCAGACGGGATCGGCAATGGTGTCGCGGTGGCGGCCCCAGCGTCCGGAGACAAAGTGCTGGTGCACATTGCGTCCGCTGACTGAGCGCGAATAGGAATTCGCGGCCACGGCGAGCCAGCCGATCGGCCCGAAGACCACGGCGGCGGCAATTCCGATGGCGCCATGCAGCACGCCGCCTTTCACGTCGCCGTCGGCGATCAGGCTTGCGCCCGGAATCACCGCGAGCTCACCGAGTACTTTGGCGCCATTTGCCAGAACATCGACGGGATCAGTTGGGGCAGTCGAGGAAACGTCACGATCGACATCAACCATACGGGGACCTCCGTTTTTTCCATTGCTCCAGGGCTGCATTTTCAGTGCCCTGAAAGTGTCTTGCCCGCCACTGCTCTTCACGAGTTTCCTTCAGTGGTGACAACATCATTCGCCCGGCAACGTGGCGTCCACACGGCGGCACACCCGAGCGGTCTTTCCTGAGTTCCGGCATCGTACCACGACGACGCAGCCGCAAGTACAGAGGGATGGCAGGAAACCAAAACGGCGCGGCGATGAATGT
>DASVUA010000671.1:0-17027 GCA_036387295.1 Thermoanaerobaculia bacterium
CCGCTCGTTCTCATCGAGTCCGTGCAGCGCGAGGAACGTCTTGATCCGCTCCGCGGCTGCGATCGGGCCGCCGTTCGCGAGGATGTTCATGATCGCGGAGCCGACGCCGATGCGTTTAGTGCGCGCGAAGATCCGGTGCGCGAGCTGGAGGATGTCGGTGTTGAGGCCGATCTCTCCTTTGAAGTGCGGGATGACCGCGCCGGGATTCGTTTTCTGCACTTCGGTCGAGAGGTGACTCTCCGCCACCCACGCCGTGCCGAACCCGAGGTCGTCGGCCAGCTCCACCTGTTCGAAGAAGTTCCGGAACATCTCCTGTTCCGAAGGGAAGTACCCGCCCGCCTCGGTCTGCGAAATCGAGAAGAAGATGTCGAGCTCCATGGAGGCCGTTAACTTACCATGCGGTCGGAGCAGGTGTTGACCGCCGCAAAAGACGAGCACATCGGAGCGTTGGACGGCTTGCGCGCGGGAGCGATTCTGCTCGTGCTGCTCTACCACCTCACGCCGGGCCGCGATTCGTCGCACGGCGTGCGCACGCTGCTGCTGAAGCTCGCCGACATCGGCTGGTCGGGCGTCGATCTCTTTTTCGTGCTTTCCGGATTTCTCATCACGACGAAGCTGCTCGCGGCACGTGAGGATGAACATCGATTTCGCGACTTCTACGTGCGCCGCGCGCTGCGCATCTTTCCGCTTTATTACGCCGCACTGCTGGTGCTGCTGATCCTCGTGCCTGCGCTCACCACGTTCCCGTTCGCGGATGCGCGCGCGCAGTTGCCGTACTGGCTCTACTACTCGAACTTTCGGCTGCTGCCGTTGCCGACGGACGCGCTGCTGCCCATTGGCCACTTCTGGTCGCTGGCCATCGAAGAGCAGTTCTATCTCGTCTGGCCGGCGGTGATTTTCTTCTGCAGGCGACGAGTGTCGATCGCGGTCTGCATCGCCATTCCGCTCATGGCGACGCTGCTGCGATATGCGTTCGCGTCGAGCGGCGCCGAGTGGTCCACCACCTACGCCTGGACGTTCTGCCGCGCCGACGGTCTCGCCCTCGGCGCGCTCATCGCGTTCAAACGGCCGTCGCTGCGACTCAGCGCGATTGCGGCTGCCTGCGCCGCGCCGCTCTGCGTGTGGGCTGCGTGGCGCGACAAGGCGACGCTCGTGGCGACGTCGCTCGCCACGCCGGACGCAATCGTCGCCCGCGCTCTCTTACCGATTGCGGCTTCGGTGATGTTCGCGGCGCTGCTCGTGTTCGCGCTCGAGCTGCGTCCGCTCTCACGCGCGCTGTCGATCGCACCGTTTCGAACGCTCGCGCGTTACAGCTACGGCATGTACATCTTCCACTTCCCGCTCATGCCGACGCTCTCCGCGCTCATCCTGCCGCACTTCTCCTCAGCGAACGTAGCCGCGCTGATGGTGTTCGTCGCCGGCACGCTCGTTTCGCTCGGCCTGGCGATGCTGTCGTATCACGCGTTCGAGCTGCACTTTCTGCGACTGAAATCGCGATTCGCGTGATACTTCGCGGTCATGCGCCGCTTCGCATCGCTGCTCTTCGTTCTCGCTCTCGCCTGCGCGACCACCGTCGACGTTCCGCTCAATCGTCACGGCCTCGCGGTCGTGCCGGACGCCGCAACGTACGTACGTCTCGCGCGCACCGACCCGGACAAACAGCTCGTCGATCTATCGACGCTGAACATTCCGCTCGACGTCCGGTACGCGACCGAGAACAACTTCATGAAGAAGGTGCTGTATCCCGCCGCGAAGTCGTATCTGCGCGCGCCGGCCGCGCGTGCGCTGGCGGCGGTGCAACGCGAGCTCGCGCCACGCGGCATCGGCATCAAAGTGTTCGACGCATACCGGCCGTATCGTGTGACGGAAGCGATGTGGGAGCCGATCAGGAATCCCGACTATGTGGCCGATCCGGCAAAAGGGTCGCGCCACAATCGCGGCGCCGCGGTCGATCTCACGCTCATCGATCTGCGCACCGGTACTGAGCTGCCGATGCCGACGCCGTACGACGATTTCACGTCACGCGCGCATCACGACTTCAACGACCTGCCGGCCGACGCGCTTGCGAATCGCGCGTTGCTGCGCGAGGTGATGACGAAGCACGGGTTCGACCCGCTCCCCTCGGAATGGTGGCATTACGACTTTCGGGGATGGGAGCGATTCGAGTTGATGGATGTGGGGCTGGAGGAGTTGTGAGCCGTGGGATGTACGAACGGCGAAGGACCTTCCCCGGTGCAACAGAGAAGGCCCTTCGTCATTCAGGATTTGTGGGCAGGCTGCTGACGATCAGAAGCGGGTGACCATCGAGATCGAGCCGACTTTGTAGCGGTCGGACGTGTCGTAGGCGACGTCGATCTGGAAGCGCGGCCACGAAATGCCGGCGCCGATGGTCATGTGATTGCTCGCTTCGCCTTTCGGATAGAGCAGTGCTTCGGCAACGAACTGCGGGTTGTTGAGCGGACCGCTGTACTCCACCGAATGCGCGGGATCGCGCCAGAAGCCGCCGCGGAGTGCGAACGGGATTCTGGTGGTGAAGAGATACTCGGCGCCGACGCGCAGCTCGGTGACGTCGTTTGCGCGGTACGGGTTCTCGAGATCCTGCACGTCGGCCGCGAGCGAGATGAAGTCGTCGACGAGATTCGAATAGGTGACGTGCACCGCGTCGACGTTCACGGTGAGCACCGGAATGGGACGGATCGAAATGCCGAGGCCTGCGACGTCTGGCATGTGGAACGTCGGCTCGGCCACCTGCACGACATCGTTGTTGGTCTGTGCGCCGGCGAAAAAGAGCGGCGCCGCAAACGAACCGCCCTGCTTGTAGACGCCGCCGACGCTCAGCCACTCGGCGGGCGACCATTTGAAGCCGGCGCCGAACGTCACGTCCGTCGCATCCTGCACATCGATGTCGCCGGCGTTGTTCACTTTGGCCGTGGCCTGATAGGAGATGTTGCTGAGCTGATAGAACGTCTGGCCGTTCTGTGTGACCTCTTTGTAGCGCAGCGTGGCGGCCGATTCATTGAGCCGCTGAAAGCGCACCGTCGCCCCGATGGAGAGTTTCGGGAGCACCTGCCAGCCTGCCGCCAATCCATACGTCTGCTGCCGCACGCTCAATGCGGAAACGAATGGATCGATGCCGTATTCGACGCACGCAAACGGATCGTTCGTGTTGAAGACGATCTGTGCGCATTCGTCGCGCGAGACCGGGCCGTTGCCGTCGCGCGGCAAATAAAAGTTCGGGAGCGGCGTCACTTCGTTCGTGATCTCGTCCGTCTGCGGGAAGATCGCGCCGCCGCCTTCATTGCGCAGAGGCTCGTGAAAGTAGGCGCCGATCGTGACGTTCTTGATCGGATAGACGACGCTCGCGAACGACACGACCGCTCTGTCGCTGTAGCTCGTGAACGGAGTGCGGACGACGTTCGGATACGTCCCGCCGGTGGTGAAGACCTGTTGCTCGAGATAATTGCGCGCCTCGATCGAGACTTCCGGTTTGCGGAGAATCGTGAGGCCGGCAGGATTCGCTTCCGCCGCCGACGCGTCGTCAGCGAGGCCGAGAAAGGCGCCGCCCATGCCGAGGGCACGGGCGCCGGGATTGCCGAAATTGAACTGCAGACCGGCAAGCGCTTCGATATCGGTGTTCTGTGCCGCGACCGGCATCGCGAGCAGGACCGCGACCAGCAGTAACGCAGTTCGCTTCATGTCTGTTTTTCCTCCGAAAGGGACCTTTCGCGAAGAATAGCACGCACGATTTTCGCCGCCGGCCGCTGGCGAACGGCGACATTCATTGACACGCACAGGTGTCATTCGTATCCTCCGCCGATCCCAAAAACACCGCGCCGTGGAGGCGCCGCTTCGCGAAGCGTTCATCGCGCGTATTCCTCGTACAACCAGGTCCCGATCTGTGCGTCCGTCGTGTGGGCGGAGGCGCGTTTTTTCAACAACCCACTTCAACGTTTCACAGAGGACTCTCATGAAGAAGATCTATCAATTTCTCGCCATTGCAGTACTCGCCGCCACGCCTGTTTTCGCCCAGACGTATGACGAAGGTGCGACGTCGCCCACCGGCACCTGCACCACGACCGCGGACGCCAGCGTCGTCATCAGCCGCTACACCCGCAGCGCGGTTTCGCGCGCGAACAACACCGTGCAGTGCACCGGCACGTTCAACGGCAAAGTCACGGCGCAGGTGGCGATCCAGTACCAGGCGCTCTGGCTGATGAACCAGGACCCGAGCAAATCGTCCGTCGTCGATACGACCGGTGAAGTCAGGAAGACGTGGCCGGTCTGGACGAAGAACGCGAACTGCACGACGAGTTGGTGCTGCACGAGCTGCCCCCCGGGCGAAACGGCGTACAACATGACCGAGCCGATCCCCACGTCGACCATCCTGTCGACCAGCACCAGCGGCTCGCGCTGCTACCGCGCCGTCACGATGGTGACGTGGAACGAAACGTTCCGCTATCCGTGGTCGGCGCAGACGTACACGCGCACCGTGCGCGCACAGTCGCCGTGGACCGGCAGCGATTGCGCTGCAGGAGTTCAATAACCCGTTCAGCCCGCGGGATGAAGGATGCGCGGGCACGCCGCGCATCCTTCATCATTCCTTTCCCATGACGCGCCTCTCGTTCCTCGCGGCGGTACTGCTCTTCGCGGTGACGCGGCTCTCCGCGAGCATCACCGGCTTCGTCGCCGATCGCGATGGAGCGCCGGTGGCCGGTTGCGCGGTGCGCGCGTTTGCGGTCGAGAGTCATGGCGACCGTGCGTTGCGGCTGACGACGCGCCGCGAACGCCGTGAAGCGGGAGCCGCGGTATCGCAGGCGGGCGGCCAGTTCGCGCTCGCCGATACGACCCAGCCGGCGGTCGAGCTGCACGTGCAGTGCGACGGGTTCGCACCGCAGTCGACGCGCATTCTCGGCAGCCGCGCCGATGCCGGCACGATCGCTGTCGTGCCGGTGCCGATGATGACCGGACGCGTCACCGCGTCGGGCGCACCGGTGGACGGCGCGATCGTGACTTACCTGGCAGTCGACGGATCGGAAGCGCGTGCGATCACCGACACCACCGGCAACTACACGCTGCGCGATCCGGCCGGCTGGGCCGACGAGCTCCTGATCGCGCACCCATCGTTCGCGGTGCTGCACGCGACGCGCGATGAGGGCGCATTCGCCACGACGCATTCGCTGGAGCGCGGACGCAGCGTCGGGGGACGCGTGCTCGCGAGCGACGGCGCCCCGCTCGCAGGCGCGCGGCTGTTCGTCGACGGCTTGCCCATTGACGAGACGAACGGCGACGGCGCATTCGAACTGATGCACGTTCCGAACGACGCACGCCTCCTGCGCGCCGTGCACGCCGCCGGCGCCGGCGCGATCGACCTCGCGCGCGACACGACCGACGTCGAGATCCGCGTGGCCGCGATGCCGCGTGCAATCTCCGGCACCGTCGTCGACGCGCTTTCGCGGCAGCCGCTCGGCGCGTTGGAGCTGCACCTGGTCGAAAGCGATCGCGTCGTCGGCTCCGCCGTCACGGCGCGCGACGGATCGTTCCGCTTCGATGCAGCACCAGCCGGCGCGGCGATCCTTTCGGCGCAGACGCCCGATTCCACGCTCGAGCAGGCATTGCGCCGAGCGGACGCCGGACGCGCGCTCCGTCTTTCCGCCGCGCCCACTGCAACGGTGAAGGGACGCGTCGTCGCGAGCGACGGCACTCCCATCGCCGGCGCGAACGTTTCCGCGCATGCAGGGCGCGCCGCGGAAACGGTCGAAGAACTTGCGCGCACCGCCTCCGCGATGAGCGCGCCCGACGGCAGCTTCGTGCTGCGCGGCGCGGCCGGCTCGTTCTCCGTTCACGCGGCGCGCGGCGGATTTGCGCCGAAATCGTCGGAGCTGTTGCGTCTCGCGCCCGGCGAAACGCGCGGAGGAGTCGTGCTGCGTCTCGCGCGTCTCTCGCGCATCCGCGGCATCGTGCGCGACGACAGCGGCGGGATCGCCGCGGCCACGCTCTCGCTGCGCGCCGCGGACGAGGGAGCACGCGCGGTCGCGCAAGCACGCAGCCGCGAAGGCGGGGAGTTCGTGCTCGAAGCAGCGGCCGGCACGTACGAGTTGATGGTGGAAAAAGACGGCTACGCCACCGCGACACGGCACGTCGTCATCGACGGAGACGACAGCGCGCTCACCGTCGATCTCGAGCGTGCGGCCGAGCTCTCCGGCCGCGTCGTACGCGCTGGAAATCAAAGCGGCGTCGCGGGCGTCGAGCTCTCGATCGACGGGATCGCCTCGCGTGCCGTCACCGATGCCGCGGGGGCGTTCACGCTCGATGCGATCGCGGGCGACGTGCGGCTGACGATCGCGAAACGCGACGAGCTGCTGCGCATGCATCGCGAGGTTCGCGCACCCGATGCGGCGCTCGTCATCGAGATTCCGCAACCGCGCACCTTGCGCGGACGCGTGCTCGACCGCGCGTCGCGCAAAGGCGTCGACGAGTTCATGGTCGAAGTGCGAGCGGAGGCTTCAGGCGCCGTCCAGACGACGCGCGGCACACGCGGTGAGCTCGAGCTCGCGCTTCCTGCGGAAGAGAGGGTGGAGCTCCGCATCAGCGCGCCGGATCACGTCACCGCCACGCTCTTCGTCGAGCGCGATCAGCAGGAGCTCGAAGCGGTTCTGGAGCGCGCGAGCGCGCTCACCGGAATCGTGAGCGCCACGACCGGCGAGCCGCTCGAAGACGTCGAGATCACGCTCCGTTCCGGCAGCGAATCGCTTTCGGCGCGGAGCGATCGCAGCGGGCGATTCGTCATCAGCGGCGCTTCGGCCGGACGCGTGCGGATCACGTTGCGGGCCGCCGGGTTTCGCTCAGTCGAACGGGAGCTCGAACTGCCATCGAACGCGCCGTTGCACGTCACGCTGGAGCGGGCGTCTGGCGCACGTGGCGTCGTCACGGACGAAGCAGGTGGCGTGATTGCGGACGCGCTGATCGAGGTCACACGACCGGAACGCGCAATGCTGCTGTCGACCACGCGCAGCGGTGCGGATGGACGCTTCACGATCGACGGCTTCGCGATTCACGGCCTCGCGGAGCCGCGCGTCGCGATCCGCGCGTCGAAACCGGGTTACGCGAGCGCGATCGTGGAGAGCGAGCTCCCCGCCGCAACCGAGATCACGCTCACGCTGCGGCGCGGCGCATCCATCACCGGACGCGTGCTCGGCCTCACGCCGCAGGAGCTCGCGCGAACGCAGGTCATCGCCGCGCAGGCCGCCGGCACGCGCGCTGTCGCGGTTGCGAGCGACGGCTCGTTCGTGCTCGATGGGCTCACCGCCGGCCGCGTGCATCTCAACGGCGAACTGCAGAGCAGCGGCGCGATGCGCACGAGCGAAGCCGTAGCGATCGACAGCGGCGACACCGGCACGCGCACGGTCGACATCGTCTTCCGCTCCACGCCGGTGATCAGCGGCAGGGTCACGCGCGGGGGCGCGCCGGTCGCAGGTGCGGTCGTGCGGTTCGTGCCGCGCGATCCCGCGCATGCCGAGGCGAGCGTCATCAGCGACGCGGCCGGCGCGTATGCCGCGCGCGGCCTTTCGTCCGGTGTTTACGACGTCGAGAGCGGCGCGCTGTATCGCGAAACGATTCGCGTCAGCGCGTCCGCGGTGCTCGACATCAACCTGCCGTGACGCGTCCCGCGTTGACCGCGTCGATCACGATCTTCAGCACGTCGTCCGGCGCGCCGAGCTGCTTCTCGCGATCCTTCCGCCAGCTCCACTCGAGGTGGCCGTTCGCGAGGCTCTTCGCCCCGACCGCGATGCGCAGCGGGAAGCCGATCAGATCGGCATCCTTGAACTTCACGCCGGGCCGCTCGTCGCGATCGTCGAACAGCACGTCGACGCCCGCCGCGAGCAGCTTTTCGTAAACGTCGGTGGCGGCGTTCAGCACCGCTTCGTCCTTGCCGACCGAGGTCACGACCACTTCGAACGGGGCAATCGGCATCGGCCAGATGATGCCGTCGGCGTCGTGGCTCTGCTCGACGGCCGAGGCGACCGTGCGGCCGATGCCGAGGCCGTAGCAGCCCATGATCATCGGCTCGCGCGTTCCACCCTCATTCAGATACACACAATTCATCGCCTCGGAGTACTTCGTGCCGAGCTTGAAGATGTGGCCCACTTCGATGCCGCGATACACCTCGAGCGCGGTGCCGCAGCGCACGCACGCGTCACCCGCGCGCGCGGTCGTGAAATCGCCGTACTCCGGCTCCGGAAAATCGCGGCCGGGAGTGGCGTGATCGAGATGGTGATCGCGCTTGTTCGCGCCGATGATCCAGCGCTTGCGACCTTTCAGCGATGCGTCGGCGAGGACGCGCTGGCATTTCGTCCCGGCAGGACCGCAGTATCCGATCGGCCCGCCGGTCGACTGCTCGAAGCGCGACTCCGCGAGCATCTCCATGCGCGTCGTGTTGAGGTGGTTCTTGATCTTGATCTCGTTCGCGTCGCGATCGCCGCGCACCAGCACCATCACCGGGCCGTCGTCGGTGTCGAACACGAGCGTCTTCACGAGCTCGGACGTCGGCTTGCCGAGGAATTTGCCGACGTCATCGATCGACTGAGTGCCCGGCGTGTGCAGCTCGGCCATCGGCTCGAGCACCGCACCTGACGGCGCGGGCTCGACTTCGTCGTCGAAAAACTTCGAGGTCGCCTTCTCCACGTTCGCGCCGTAACGGCAGCTCGGGCAGCTCACCACTGCATCCTCGCCAGACTGCGCGAGCACCATGAATTCATGCGACGCCGAGCCCCCGATGTTGCCGGTGTCCGCCTCGACGGGAACGTGATCGAGCGCGCAGCGGTGGAAGATCCGCGTGTAGGCGTCGCGCATCTCGTCATAGTGCGCATCGAGCGACTCGCGCGTCGCGTGGAACGAGTACGCGTCCTTCATGATGAACTCGCGGCCGCGCATCAGGCCGAAGCGGGGGCGCACTTCATCGCGGAACTTCGTCTGGATCTGGTAGAGCGAGACCGGAAGTTGCCGATAGGAGCTGACCGCGTCGCGAACGGTCTCGGTGATCACTTCCTCGTGCGTCGGGCCGAACACGAAATCGCGGTCGTGACGATCCTTGAGCCGGAGCAGTTCTTTTCCGTACTTTTGCCAGCGGCCCGACTGCATCCAGAGCTCGGCCGGCTGAATCGCGGGCATCAGCAGCTCGGTCGAGCCGGCGCGCGTCATTTCCTGGCGCACGATGGTCTCGAGCTTCTGCACCGAGCGGAGGCCGAGCGGCAGATACGTGTAAATGCCGGCCGCAACTTTGCGGATCATGCCGGCCCGCATCATCAGTTTCTGCGAGATGACGTCGGCGTCGGCGGGAACTTCACGAAGAGTATTGATGAAAAAACGGCTCCAGCGCATGGGGGCGGATTGTATGCGAGGCGCTGCGCGCGAGGCGCTGCGCGCAGGGCGCGCGAGGCGCTGCGCGCAGGGCGCGCCAGGCGCTTGGGCGCTTAGGCGCTTGGGTGCCTTTTCGCTGCGAGGCGTGCCTCTGCCGGAGTGGCGCGCGGTAGCGTCGCGGAAATGGCGGAAATCGCGTTCGAGCGACGCCTCACCCAAGCGCCTAAGCGCCTGACGCGCCGAAGCGCCGCGCTTAAGCGCCTCACGCGCCTAAGCGCCTCACGCGCCTCCGTCTAAGCACATGTGACATCGAACGTCCGGAGCGCTGTGTTACTACTAACCAACGCAACGATGCACGACGAACCAGTCCTTGTCTTCGAGCGTCCGCCGGTTTCGCGGATTTTCTCCTGTGCCGCGGCGTTCGGATCGGCGGCGATCTTTTTCATGTACCTCGCCGAGCATCCGAGCGATTACGAGGCGCTGCCGATCATCGGCCTCGTCCTCCTCTTCCTCGGCACGCTCGCCGCGGCGGTCGTGCAATACGGCGATTTCATCTACGTCAGCAGCATCGGCGTGAAGTACGAGAACCGCCTCCTCAAATTCTTCGGCAAGCGTTGGGAGTGGATGCGCTGGGAGGACATCGTCGAGGTGCGCGAGGTGAAGGACAAGGTCCTGATTCTCCTTTCGCGCGACGGGCGGCGCATGCTGGTCGACGCGATCCTTGGCTACGCGATTGCACGATCCGAGATCTTGAGGCGAGCTCCGCAGGCGATCCTGTCGGGGACGCTCGCCCGAGATGATTCTTGACCCGCGAACGCAAACGCCTCGTCGCTGCCGTAGCCGCAGTCGCGCTCATCGCAATCGCACTCCTGACGACGCTGCTCGTCCGGGAGCGCGTCCAGCGGCGCCGCGTGTTCCGCCCGGCCGCCGGCGAAGTGAAAGCGACGGCGCCGCGCAGCGTCCCCCCCGTGGAACAGTGGACGGCCACGTTCGCATCGCTGCCGAGTGACGAGCTGGCCGACCTGCTCGAGCAGATCGAGAAACGGAATCCGTCGGAGTACAAGCGCTGGTCGCTCGATTACCTCCACGCGCGGGCGCTCGTCGAAAACGGCGATGACGACGCGGCCGCGAAGCTGGCGCCGTATCTCAAAGAAGGACATCCGTTCCGCGACCGCGCGCTCTATCACCGCGCCGCGATCGCGGAAGGGACGGAGGCGAGCCGCTATCGCACCACGCTCATCTTCGAGCATCGTGAATCGATCTACCGCGACGAGGCGGTCGACGACGAGCTCGAATATCTCGCCGGTCTCGGCGATCCGGCGCCGCTGGTCGCCTTCGCGGAGCGCATCGCCCCCACCGCGTCGACCGAACGGCGCCGCGAGATCAGCGCACGCATCGTCGAAGCGCTGGTCGAAGAGCAGCAGCTCGGCACCGCGTTCAATCGTGGCCTCGCCTTGTTGCGCGGCAACACCGCCGACGACGCCGCCGATCGCGTGACGCGCTCGCTCGATCGTCCCGAGATCATCAAGCAACTCACCCCCGAGCAGCTCGCGCTGTTCGGCGAAACGTTCCAGAAGCACCGTCATTACGACCGCGCCGTCGCGCTGCTGCAACTGGCGATCAACGCCGCGCCGAAGCCTGCCGCCGCGCCGCGCCCCGCCGCTCCGGCCGTAAAGCCGGCCGCGAAGCCGGCGCCGAAAAAGGTGGCGACGAAGTCCTCGAAGAAGACCGCGGCCAAGTCCTCGAAGAAAAAAACCGTCGCGAAAAAAGCCGCGCCGAAGGCAGCGGCTCCGGCGCCCGCCGCCAATCCGCGTGCGCGTCTCGACGACCTGCAGTTCGCGATGGGCCGCAGCTACTTCGGCGCCGAACAATTCGCGGAAGCGCAGAACGTCTACCTGCGCGGCGCGGCAGCGACGGCGGATCCGCGGCAGAAGGCGACGTTCCTCTGGCACGCGGCGCGAGCCGCGCAATTGCGCGGAGACGATCGCACCGGCGAACAACTGATGACGCAGTCGATCGCGGTGAAAGGAAAGTTCCCCTCCACCACCGCCGCGCTCACGCAGCGCATTCGCATGCGGATGAAAGCGCGCCGGGTTGCGGAAGCAGCGTCCGATCTCGCGCTGCTGCGCAGGATGGCGGGGAACGAGCGCGCGATCCTCGACGGCTCGCTCGCGTACGCGGTCGGAATGCTCGCGGCGGGAAATCCGGCGGCGACGATCTCGGCGCTCAACTCCGTTCCCGCGGGACTGCTCGACGATTACGACCGCAGCGAGTTTGCCTACTGGCGTGCACGCGCGCTCGAGAATCGCGACGCGCCGGCGTCGTTTCGTGAATACCTGAACGTGCTCCGCTCGAATGCGCCGACGCATTTCGCCTACTTTGCCCGCACGCGCCTCGATTCGCCGGCCATGGCGCCGAAGCTCGCGCGCGAGCTGGCGGTGCGCGAGACGCAGGTCGCCAAGCTGATCGCAGAGAAAAAGTTCGAGCTGGCGAAAGGCGTCCAGACCGATCGCATCCTCCTCTCTTCGCGCGATCGCGAAAAGCAGCTCGCGATCCTCCGGACGATCTACAACGAGCTTCCGGCCTATCGCGTTGTGCTCGAGTTGAAGCCGAGCGAGCTGCCGCGCTTTCCGAACGTCGATACGAAGGATCCGAACTCGCTGCTGATGGCGATGGGGCTGCACGATGAGGCGGTGCCGGCGATCGAGAGCCGTTTCGGCCTCCGGCCCATTTCCACCGCGCTCACCCGCTCCTACGCTCTCAACCTCGGCGGCGCGTCACGCGATTCGATCTATGCGATCGAAGTGATGATGAAAGCGGTGCCGTCTGACTTTCATCCCGACCTGCTTCCGGACGTCATCCGGCAGCTGCTCTACCCGCGCTACTTTTACGAATTCATCTCGCAGGATGCGAAACGCTACGAGGCCGATCCGTCGCTCGTCCTCTCGATCATGCGCGAGGAGTCGCGGTTCAATCCGCGCGCGAAATCGCAGGCAGCTGCGCGCGGCCTGCTGCAGTTCATCATCACCACTGCGCGCGACATCGGACGTGACGTCGGCCTCGTCGACGTGAACCCCGAGGACCTTTACGACCCGCGCGTGATCATTCGGCTCGGCGCGAAATACATCAGCGAGCTCTCCGGCCAGTTCGGCCGCAACCACTACCGCGTCGCCGCCGCCTACAACGCCGGCCCGAAACAGGTCGCCCTCTGGTCCCGCACCCAACCCGCCGCAGGCGACGACTACTTCCTCACCTCCGTGAACTTCGACGAGACCAAGCATTACGTCCGAAAAGTCATGAACTCCTACGAACGCTACAGCGCAATCTACGGCGACTCCCGCCCCACCGGCGGCCTGCGCGCCGAACCGTAACGGTTTGCGAGCGGAGTGCGTATGGCGCGCTTGATGTGGAGCGCGGCGACGCTAGTCGCCGCTCTTCCTGCCGCAGCGCGAGCTGCGGCTCGCGCAAGTGACAGCGGCGACGGCCGTCGCCGCACTCCACATCAACACCTACGACGCCAGCATGCGTTCGTACAACTCGCGGTAGTGGGGGACGATTTTTTGTTCGTCGAAGAGGTCGACGGCGACTTCGCGGCCGCGTTTGCCCATTTTGATGCGGAGGTCGTCGTTGCGCAGGAGCTCGAGGGCGCGTTGGGCCATGCCGTCGACGTCGCCGACGGGGAGGAGGTAGCCGGTTTCGCCGTCGTTCACGACCTCGGGGAGGCCTCCGCTCGCGGTCGCGATGACCGGTACCTGCGAGGCCATCGCTTCGAGTGCCGCCATGCCGAACGATTCGGATTCGGACGGCAGCAGAAAGAGATCGCACGCGCCGAGAACCTCTTCGAGATTCGTCACGTTGCCGAGGAAATGAACGCGGTCGCGGAGGTTGTGCGTGCGCGCGAAGGCTTCCGCGCGCGAACGATCGGGGCCGTCGCCCACCATGAGCAACTGGCTTGCGGTCTGGTCGGCGATCTTGGCGAACGTCTCCACGACGTCCATGATCCGCTTCACCGGACGAAAGTTCGAAACGTGGCAGACCAGCTTGTCGCCGCGCGCACCGAACGAATGGCAGAACGTGCTCTTGTCGCGCTTGAACCGCGCGGGATCGACGAAGTTCGGCACCACCTCGATCTCTTTTGCGGTGTTGAAGTTCCTGCAGGTCTCGTCCTTCAGCCACTGCGAGACCGCCGTCACCGCGTCCGACACCTCGATGCCGAACTTCGTGATCGGCAGGTAGCTCTCGTCGCGGCCGACGAGAGTGATGTCGGTGCCGTGCAGCGTCGTCACGACTTTCAGCTTCGACTGCAGGATCTGCTTCGCGAGATGCGCGCTGATCGCGTGCGGAATCGCGTAGTGCACGTGCAGGATGTCGAGCTTCTCGTACGCCGCGACCTCGGCCATTTTCGTCGCCAGCGCGAGCGTGTACGGCGGATACGGGTCGAACAACGGATACGGCGTCACCGTCACTTCGTGAAAGCGGACGCGCTCGTGCAGGATGTTGAGGCGCGACGGCGGCGCGTAGCTGATGAAGTGCACCTCGTCGCCATGCTTGGCGAGGGCGAGTCCGAGCTCGGTCGCGACGACGCCGGAGCCGCCGAACGTCGGATAGCAGGTAATGCCGATTTTCACGAAACCTCCCGTCCGGCGTACGCGCCGATCAGGTCGTCGATGCGAGGCGGCTGCTTGGTGATGAATGCTTCGCCGTATGTGGCGCCGATCATCGCGCCGAAGTGCCGGCCGCGCGCGTCGATCGCGGCGAGGAACTTCGGATCGGAGATGACGGTCTTCGGCTCTTTCGAATTCGGATCGTAGAACTGCGACTTGAACGCCGCCACCGCGCGCATTTTCGTTTTCCAGTGCTGCGTGACGTCGACGATGAACGTCGGCGGGTACATGTAGTTCTGGAGGTAATACAGCACCGTTTGCGGCCGGTGCGCCGGCAGCGCGGTCTCGAGCGCTTTGAGCCCGGCGTAGAACGAGGCGTCGGTCACGATCTTTCCGGCGCGGGTGTGGTCGGGATGGCGGTCATCGGGATACGGCGTGACGACGAGTCGCGGGCGGCGGCGGCGCAGCAGCTCGATCAGCACGAGCTCCTGTTCGCGGCCCGTCTGCAGATTACCGTCCTGAAAATCGAGCTGCTCGCGGAACGTTGCGCCGAGGGCTTTCGCCGCGTTGGTGGCTTCCCGCTTGCGCGTTTGCGGAGTGCCGCGCGTCCCCATCTCGCCGCGGGTGAGATCGACGATGCCGACGCGCAGACCGTCCTTCACCGATTTCGCGACGGTGCCGCCGCAGGAAAGCTCCACGTCGTCCGGATGCGCGCCGAAAAAGAGGATGTCGACTGTCTCGCTCATAACGTCACGATCCTGAAGAATGCGCTATCGGGCTCCACCTCGTCGACCAGCCGTTCAACGAGATGCTCGCCATGGTCGCACCAGTAGGCGAACCAGCTGACGACCCGTTCCTGCACGTGCCGATCGGGGTAGAGCGCCGCGACGAGCTCACGCGTCGCGGTGTAGCGCTCTCGATCCTTCCGCACGAGCCCTTTGACCGCGCGCTCGCTCAACTTGTTGAAGTGAAACTCGAGATGACCGATCGACCTGTTGATCGAGCCTGCGAGCGAATGATCGGCGGGAAGCGCGAGCTCCCCGATCGCTTCGATGCGCTGCAGGAGCTCGCGCTTGCCTTCCTCGGCAATGGCGCGGATGCGGGCGACGCCTTCCGGCTCCCGCTCGGCGAGAATCTGATCGGGAGACGCGAACACTTCATGCGGCTCGATGGCGTAACGCTGCATCGCTTTGGCGAGGCGTTTCGGCGCGACGAGCGTGTGGCCGCGCAATGCGACGCGCGGCAGCGCGACGCCGAGCAGTTCGTGCAGCGGTGCGATCTGCGCGTAGTACGCAACCTCGGCCGGGCCGCCGACGAACACGTCCGGCTGAATGACGAAATCCTGCAGCAGCGGTCGGGTGAGCGCGGACGTCGACGTCTTTTCCGCCGGCTGCGCGGTGTCGCGCGACGGTTGCCTGCGGTCCTCGTCGTCGAGCGCGAACAGCAGCGTGTATTCGGCGCCATCGCGCGCGATGACCTGCTCTTTGTACCCGGCAGATTCGAGCGCCGTTGCACGCTCGTGCAGCGCGCGCTGAATCTCGTCGTGCTTCGCGTGGATCTGTTCGAAGAGCGGCGCGCCGGCGCGGCGAAGCTCCGGCAGAAGTGCGTCGACGAGGATCACTTCACTGCCGAACGTCGCCGCGATCAGTTCCGCGAATGAATCGCGGAACGTGATGCCTTCGCGCAGCCACGCCGGCCGCGGCATGTCGTACGCCGCGAGCAGTTGTGCGATCAGCGACTCCGGCACCGCGAGCGACCCGACCACCGTGCGCGATTCCGCGCCGCGGACGGCGCGAATGCGCAACAGATCGAGCTGCGCGTTTGGATTCGCGCGGCGCGAGGGGACGTTCAGCGTGGCGACTTCATCAAAGTCGTGATCCTCGGTGGCGAGCCAGAAAAAGGCGGTGACGGGCGTGCCGAGCGCTTCGAGCTCGCGCTTCATCTTCACGAGCGTGGCGAGCTTCGCGAGCGTGTAGAGCGGCCCGCCGGCAAAGCCGACCTGCTGGCCCGCGATGACCGTGAACGTCTCGCCCGCGGCCCAGCGCTGCAACTGCTCTTTCACGAAGATGCCCCAGTGACGGTTCGAGCGATCGAGCGCGGCGGCGAGCGTGGCTCGGTCTGCGTTGTTTCGTTCGGCCGGACGACCGTCGAAACGCGCATCGCTCCAGGAGGAGGTGCGGGGGAGAAAGCGGCTGTCGCCGCCGAGCCAGTCCAGCACGAACTTGTTCATGCCGGGGTATTGCGCGAGCGGGACTCTCATCGCATCCGGCTCCCCACCAGGATCAGGCGCGGTGACGTGCGGCTGAACTCCTCCCCGGTGAAATCGCCGAACGCCGCGCGGATCGCCAGATTGCATGACGTGAACATGGCCGAAATCTCATCGAGGTCATAGCCGCGCACGCGCTCGAGGTAGCGCTTTTCACCGATCGTTATCCGTTTGTTGAACGAGCGGTCAGATCCATCGAACCAGCGCTCGAGCTTCACGGTGCCGGTGGGCGTTTCGCGCGTCTCGCGCTGCACCAGTTTTTCGAGCTCGCGATGGACGTTGAGGTAATCGAAGAGAAACGGTGCGCCGGGCGCCAGGACGCGCGCCATCTCGCGCACGACCTGGAGGTTTTCGTCCTCGGTGGCGAAGTAGCCGAAACTCGTAAAGAAGTTGACCAGCGCGGAGAACGAGCCGTCGCAGTACGGCAGGCTGCGCATGTCGGCGCGCGCGACGGCCATCGGGCCGTAATCGGTGATGCCGGTGCGCAGCAGCACGTACGAAAGATCGCAGCCGACGGCGAGATATCCGAGGGTTTGTAATTCCTGGATGTGCCGCCCCATGCCGCATGCGAGATCGAGGACCGGCCCATCGACCGGCCCGCACTGCTCGCGAAAAAACGCGACCTGCTGCTTCGCCTCGTTCTCATCGCGATGCGAATAGAGCTCGAGGTACTCCTCGCCAAACCATTCCTGGTACCAGGTCATCGTCGGCGGCGAGTCTATCGCGAACGCCGCGGCGCGTTCTGGCGCGTCGTCGCGACCTCACACATCGGCTGTTCAGTGGAGCGGGGGGGGGGGGGG
>DASVUA010000672.1:0-10422 GCA_036387295.1 Thermoanaerobaculia bacterium
GCCGGCGTCGAAGGCGCGAATGAGCGTGCCGCTCGTCTCCCCTGCCGTCGGATAACGGAGGTTCACGAAGCGGTCGGCAATGGCGTAGTACGAGGCAAAGTCTTCGTCGGCGACGTACCCGGTCAGCACGATTCCGTCGCCCTGCAGCGCCGCGAGGTCGATGTTCGGTGCGGGCTCACCGACGATCAGCAGCGCGAGCCGCGGGTCGTTCGCACGCGCGGTGCGAAACACATCCAGCACGACCTCGGCGCGTTTGGCGGACGTGAGGAATCCGAAGAATCCGATGACGCGCGAGTCGCGTGTGAAGCCATACCGCGCACGCAACGCTTCGCGGTCGAAGCGCCGCGTCTCGGCGACATACGGATGCGGCACGACGTGAATGGGCGTCGTCACGCCGAACGACAGCAGCCGCTCGCGCGCATAGTGATTGTGCACGATGACGCTCTTCGCGCGCTGCGCGATCTCCACCGAGGCGGGCAAGAGGAAGTTGCCCATTTCGCTGTGCAGTCCGGACGCGCGTCCACGCGCCCATGCCGCACCGGCGTCGCCGTGATTCGCGTGCATCGCGGCGATGTACGCGTGCGCATCGCCGCGTGCGAGCGTCAGCTCGACGATGAGGTGATGCAGCACGAGATCGTGCAGCACGACCACATCCGGATTGCGCATCGCTTCGCGGTACATCAGCTCGTGATGCGGGTTGTTGCCGAGCTGGTAGATCACGCGATCGAACTCCTCGGCGCGATAGGAGTCGAGCGAATCGAACGCCGTCGCGCCGAGGGCGGGCACCACGAGCGAGGAGTAATGCGCGACACCACTCTTCGTCGGAGGAAGAGGCGTGAACACGCAGATGCGGGTCATTCGGCGGTCTTTCGCGCCTGCAACGCGAGATAGGCTTCGATGAACTCGTCGAGGTCGCCGTTCAGGATCCGTTCGGGATCTCCGGATTCGTGCTGCGTGCGCAGATCCTTCACCAGCTGATACGGCTGCAGAACGTAGGAGCGGATCTGCGAGCCCCAGCCGATGTCCTTCTTCTCGCCGGCAAGTTTCGCGTTCTCTTCCTGCTGCTTTTCGAGCTCGAGCGCGTAGAGCCGCGCGCGAAGCATGCGCATGGCCGTGTCGCGGTTCTTGTGCTGGCTGCGCTCGTTCTGGCAGGTGACGACGGTGTTGGTGGGGATGTGCGTGATGCGGATCGCGGAATCGGTGACGTTGACGTGCTGGCCGCCGGCACCGGAGGAGCGATAGGTGTCGACGCGCAGATCCTTGTCGTTGATCTCCACCTCGATCGTGTCGTCGATGTCCGGCATCACCATCACGGACGCGAACGAGGTATGGCGCCGTTTCGCCGCGTCGAACGGCGAGATGCGGACGAGGCGATGCACGCCCGTCTCGGCTTTCATGTAGCCGTACGCGTATTCGCCGCGGATCATCACCGAGGCGCCCTTGATGCCCGCTTCCTCGCCGGCCTGGTAATCGACCAGCTCACCCGACCACCCTTTTTTCTCGCAGTAGCGGAGATACATGCGCAGCAGCATCTCGGCCCAATCCTGCGACTCGGTGCCGCCGGCGCCGGCGTGGATGGTGAGGATGCAGTCGCGGAGATCGTGCTCGCCCGAGAGCTTCATCGTCAGCTCGATGGCGTTGATTTCGCTCTCGAGCTGCGCGACGAGCGCGTCGATGTCAGAGGCAACGTTCTCGCCTTCGCGCTCGAACTCGATCAGCACGTCGAGATCGCCCGACTTGCTGTCGAGCGATTCGCCCGCCTGGATGCGCTTCTCGACGGTCGAACGCTTGCGTCCGACGCCCTGCGCTTTTTCAGGATCGTCCCAGAATCCGGGCTCGCCCATTTCACGCTCGATCTCGTCGAGCTGTCTGCGTGCGGAGGCTAGGTCAAAGATAGCTCCGGACCGAAAGCAGTCGTTCGCGGAGAGAGTCGATGCGGGAAAGTGTGGTGTCGTCGATCATAAGAATCCAGCAACCGGATCAGTACCACGGCAGCCGCGCGCCGCGCAAATGTCACGCGGGCGATTGCGCGCCGGGTGAAGAACGGCGCCGCGTGCGGACGAGCGTGATGACGACCGCGAGCGAGGCGAGCCAGGCGAACCAGTCGCCGAATCGAACATACGGCGTGATCGTCGTGCGCGCCTGGAACTTCGCGTAGATCGTGCCGTCCTTCCCCATCGGAACCGACGAGAGAATGCGTCCGGTCGGATCGATGAACGCGCTGATGCCGGTCGTCGCCGCGCGAAGCATGTAGCGGTCGGTCTCGATCGCGCGCAACCGCGCCTGCTGCAGGTGTTGAGGGGGAGCCGAAGTGCCGTCGTACCAGCCGTCGTTGGTGATCGTGACGATGACGTCGGCGCCGTTGCGCACCTGCGTCCGCGCAATCTGCGGATAGACGACTTCGTAGCAGATCGCCGGACCGTAGCTGCGCTTGCCGACCAGCGGACGGTCGTTCGTGCCGAACTCGAACTCCCCCACCGCGTGCACCAGCTTTTCGGCGAAGAAGAGCACGCGGCGCAGCGGAACGTATTCGCCGAATGGCACGAGCCGGATCTTGTCGTAGTGGCCGACCGTCCGTCCCTTGCTCACGAGAAAGGCCGAGTTCCAGATGCGGCCGACCCGCGATGGATCGGTCGCCACGGAGCCGAGGATGATGTCGATGTCGTACCGCTTCGAGAGCGCTTCGATCGACTCGCGGAACGCGTCGTCTTCTGTGTACGAGAGCGGCACCGTCGACTCGGGCCAGATCACGATCTGCGCGCCGTTCTTCGCCGCCTGCTCGGTCATCGTCACCATTTTTCTGAAGATGAGGATCGCGTTCTCCGGATCCCATCGCATCTGCTGCGCGATGTTCGGCTGCAGCAGCGCGGCCGTCGCGAGCTCCGCGCCGGTCGGCCGCGCGTTGAGCTTCGATGCGACCAGACCCGTGCCCCACCACACCAGCATCAGAATCCCGAGCGCGCCGCCCACGAGGACGCGCGCGATCGGCAGCGGCGTTTGCGTGATCCACCACGCGGCGACCGTCGATGGAACGAGGATCAACGCGGCGACGAGATACGGCCCGGCGAAGCGATCGATCTGGATGAAGCTCGGATAGTCGATGAGCGTCGTGGCGAGAAGGTTCCACGGGAAGCCGGTGAGAAAGTAGGTCCGCAGATATTCGAGCGCGGCCCAGGTGAGCGGCACGAGGAGCCACGGCGCGAAGCGGACGCCGAGCTTCAAGCGCGTCACGATCAGCGCGAAGAGCGCGCCGTACATCCCGAGGATGAGCGCCATCGCCAGCAGCAGCGCAATCCCGACGGCGTACGGCAGGCCGCCGTAGTACGTCATCGCACGCACGACCCACGGCACCATGATCAGCCACGCCGTGGTCTGCGCGAGCCATCCCAACCCGAACGCCTCACGCGTCGTGCGCGCACGCACGACCGCGATCAGCAGCGGTGCGAACGCGATGAACGCGAGATAGCCGTGCGAGTGATTCGGGAACGCCAGCGCGAAGAGCACGCCGGAGAGGATGGAGAGTGCGAGGCGGAAAGGCATTTGGTTGGGCGGTGGCGTTGGGCGTAAGGCGTTTGGGGCGGGTCGCGATGAGGCAACACGCCCCAAATGCCTGACGCCCAACGCCTGACGCTGCGCCGTACGCGCTGCTATTTTTTGAACAGCGCGTCGAATGCTTTTCGCGCGTCGCTTTCACTCACCGGCTGCTTCCCTTTGTCGGCGGCGAGGTCTTTCACGATCTTCGGTTGAAAGAGCGCGCAGACGTTTTTTGCGTGCTTGCCGACGACGCGGGCGGGGATGTTTTCGCGGCACTCCCAGAGCGTCGTGGTGTCGAAGAAGCGGCAGTTGCCGCAGGTGTGCAGATCGGCGCCGCAACCGTTGCAAACGTCTTCATGCGTCAGCTCGCCGAGGTTGTGGCGGATCTGACTGCACTTGTTGCATTTGAATGCGTCGGGGCCGAAGCCTCCGGCGGTCCGGCCGCGCGGCGCGTCTTCCAGGCGGCGCGGCGGCGGATCGTAGCGCGGGGTCTGCGGGCGTTGTGACCCGCCGCGGTTCGACCCGAACCCTCCACCACTGTCCTGATAACCACGATGCTTATATTTGCGATCGTCGCTCAACTCGTCACCTCATGAATACGAACCAGAGCACTCCTCCGGCGATCGCAAGCGTGATGAGGAAAAAGATCACGCGAAACGCGAGACGCGCCAGCTTCAGTACGAACCACAGCACGAAGATGGCGACAAGGAGAACGAGGAGCTCTTGAGTGCTCGGCATCCGGGGATGTGGTCAGTCTAACAGGGGCACCGGCGGTTTTATGCTGGCAGTTGTTTCGGAGCTGCGGCGAGTTGCCCGCCAAGCGCATGCATTCGACGAAGGCCGGTGGACTAAAGCCCGCCGCTCCACTTAGCGGCATCGCGTTTCACCAAGCGATGCGTGTTTTCGCGAGGGCTGGTGGAGCGGCGGGCTCTCAGCCCGCCGAGTTGCTGGCGACGAGTGATCGGGCGCCGTGGCATGCGTGCTCCCCCAGCAGCCCGCGACTCGCAACCGTGCGGGAAGACGGGTCGGTGGGCTAAGAGCCCGCCGCTCCACAGGAGACGCACGCCATGAAGTCCGGGCAACTCGCGATTGGCAACTAGACGACGAGCCTCAACGGCTGCTCCACGTACTGCCGCAGCGTCTTGAGAAAGTCGGCGCCGGCGGCACCGTCGATGACGCGGTGGTCGCACGACATCGTGACTTTCATGCGATCGCGTACGACGATCTGGCGATTGGCATCGACGACGGTTCTTGCTTCGGCCGCGCCGATGGCGAGGATCGCGGCGTTCGGCGGATTGATGATCGCGGTGAATTCTTCGATTCCCCACGCGCCGAGGTTCGAGATCGTGAAGGTCGAGCCCTGGTACTCGTCCGGCTTCAGCCGACGGTTCTTTGCTTTCTCGGCGAGCGCGCGCACTTCGGTCGCGATGTCGGCCACGCCTTTCGTGTCCGCATTGCGAATGACCGGCGTGATGAGACCATCGGGCGTCGCCACGGCCACGCCGACGTGCACTTCGCCGTGCTGCGTGATGGCGTCCTCGCCCCAGCTCGCGTTGACGGCCGGATGGTGACGCAGCGCCAGTGCGATCGCGCGAATGATGAAGTCGTTGAGGCTGACTTTGACGCCGGAGATCTCGATGAGCTGCTGCCGCACGGACATGAGATTCGTCACGTCGTAATCGGCGGTGAGATAGAAGGTCGGGATCGGGCCGAGCGATTCTGCGAGCCGCTTCGCGATCGTCCGTCGCATCGCGGTGAGCGGGATGATTCGCGTCTCGAGCGCCGGAACGCCGGCCGCCGCGGGAGCGCGCATTTCCTGCGTTGCAGCGGCGGGTGCTGCGGCCTGTTTCTGCGGCGCGGCCTGTTTCTGCTCGGCGGCCTGTTGGCCGGACGCAGCGGCAGGCGCTTTCGCAGCCTGTCCCTCGCCGCCCTGCGCGTTCTTCACGTCGGCCGCAATGATGCGTCCGCGCGGGCCGCTGCCCTGCACGTCCTCGAGACTCACGCCGAGCTCTTTGGCCATGCGGCGTGCGAGCGGCGAAGAACGTTTGCGGTCGCTCGGCTCTGCCGGCGCGGCGTCACCGCTGCGCTCCGGACGCGTGGAGTCGCGGCGCGGCCCTTTGTGCTCGATCGCTTCCTGATACTCGCCCGTCGTGTGCTTGACGCTGTCTTTTTTGTCCGTGCCGCGGCGCGCGAGCGATTCGCTCTGCGCCGGTTCGGCTTCCGGCTCTTTCTTCGCGGGCTGCTCTTCTTCGCCCTCGGCTTTTGGCTCTTCTTTTTCTTCGGCCGCGGGAGCTGCTGCTTTCGCTTCTTCCTTCTCCCCTTCGGCGAGGATGCGGGCGAGGACGTGGCCGACCGGCACCATGTCCCCTTCGTTCGCGGAGTGCTCGCCGAGGGTGCCGTCGGCTTCCGCTTCGAGATCGAGGTTGACCTTGTCGGTCTCGATCTCCGCAATCGGCTCGCCCCGTTTGACGGCGTCACCCGGCTGTTTGTACCAGCGGACGACCTTTCCCTCGGTCATCGCGTCGCCCGCTTTGGGCATGATCAGCTCAGCCATTTGCGTACATCACCTTTTTGATCCCGGCCAGGATCTCCGGCTCGTGCGGCGTTGCGAGCAGTTCGAGATTGCGCGCGTATGGCATCGGCACATCCTCGCCCGTCACCCGCGCAACCGGAGCGTCGAGCTCGTCGAACATGTTCTCCGTGATGCTGGCCGCGATCTCGGCGCCTGCGCCGTACAACTTCCACTGCTCCTGCACGACGACAGCGCGATGCGTTTTCGCGACCGAGGCGTACACCGGATCCATGTCCAGCGGACGGATCGAGCGGAGATCGATGACCTCGCATTCGATGCCTTCATCTTTCGCCAGTTTGTCCGCGACCTGCAGCGAGAGCTGCAGCATGCGGCTGTACGAAACGATCGTGACGTCTTTGCCTTCGCGCGCCACGCGTGATTTTCCGAACGGCACGGTGAAATCGGGATCGTCCGGCACTTCGCCCTTCATGCCGTAGAGCGCGGCGCTTTCGAGGAAGAGCACCGGGTCTTTGCCGCGAATGGCGGTCTTGAGCATTCCTTTCGCGTCCGCCGGCGTGGCCGGAGCCACGACGTGCATGCCGGGGAAGTGTCCGTAGAACGATTCGAAGGTCTGGGAGTGCTGCGCCGAGAGCTGCACGCCAACGCCCTGAGGTCCGCGTACGACGATCGGCACGTCGACCTGACCGCCGGAGAAGTAACGCACTTTTGCAGCGTGGTTGATGATCTGGTCGGCGGCGACGATCGAGAAGTTCATCGTCATCATTTCGACGATCGGGCGAAGGCCGAGCATGGCCATGCCGACCGCGGTTCCGATCATCCCTGCCTCGGCGATCGGCGTGTCGACGACGCGCTTCGGCCCGTATTTTTTGAGCATGCCCGCGGTGATGCGGAACGTCCCTTCATAGACGCCGATGTCCTCACCCATGATGAGGACGTTCGGGTCACGATCCATCTCTTCGATCATCGCTTCGCGGATCGCGTCGCGGTAACTTTTCTCGGCCATGTCGTTCTGGTTCTCTCGTATCGGTCGGAGCGACTTACTCGGTCTCGCTCTCTTTGATCCAGCGCGGCTGGTGCTCGGCGACGACGTCGGTGAGCAGTTCTTCGCGATCGGGCGCGGGGCTCTCTTCCGCGAACTTCACCGCTGCCGCGGCCTGCTCGGTCGCCCACTCGTCCATCGCCTTCACGTCCTCTTCGCGCAGTCCGCAGATTTCGGAGAGACGCGTGCGGAGGATCGTGATCGGATCGCGCTGGCGGTGCTTTTCGACTTCTTCTTTCGCACGGTACGGCTGCAGGATGTCGGCCGCGCCGTGTCCGCTGAAGCGATACGTCATCGCTTCGATGCAGTACGGTTTGCCCGTCTCGCGCACCTGACGAATCACGCGATCGGCAACGCCGCGCACGGCGAAGATGTCCTGACCATCGACCTTCTCGGTCGGAATGTCGTAGGCACGGACGCGTGCGGCGAGATCGGTGAGCGCGGAGTGGCGGTCGACCGAAGTGCCCATCGCGTAGCCGTTGTTCTCGATGATGAAGATGATCGGGCACATCCCCTGATGGCCCCAGAGACCGGCCATGTTCATCGCCTCGTGGAACGAGCCGATGTTCATCGCGCCGTCACCGAAGTAGCAGAGCACCACGCGGTCGGTTCCCTGGTAGCGCAGCGAGTACGCCGCGCCGGCGGCGAGGGGGAGATGGCCTCCCACGATGCCGTAGCCGCCGTAGAGGCCGTGCTCGGCATCGAACAGATGCATCGAGCCGCCCTTCCCTTTCGAGATGCCGTTCCCCTTGCCGAACAGCTCGGCCATGACTTTGTTGGGATCGGAGCCGAGGGAGAGCGCCTGCGCGTGATCGCGATAGCCGCAGAAGACGATGTCGTCGTCTTCGAGCGCGCTGATGATGCCGGAAGCGATCGCTTCCTGGCCGATGTAGACGTGCAGGTAGCCGCCGATCTTGCCTTTGCGGAACTCGCGCTCAGTCGCCTCTTCGAAACGGCGAATGAGAAGCATCTCCTTCAGAAGGTCGGACCACTCGGGGGCACAGGCGAAATCGGCTGCCGGATCGGCAACCGCGGAACTGCTTTCTTTCTTTGCTTTAGCCATCGTTTCGGAACGGCGGAAATGCACATCGTGCGCCGTGGCGGCGGATTCTATACCGCAGCCGCGCGGCGTCTGCACGCGGCGCGTGCCGTTCGTGTGTCGGGTAAGCATCTCGTAAGCAGGCGAGCACACGCTCCGCCCATGCGTACCATCACAGCAATTGCCGCTCTTCTTCTTGCAACGAGCGCCCTGGCCGGCAACTACGCCGCGCCCCAGGTCTTCATTCCGATCGTCACGCACACCGCCGGAGCAAACGGCACCCAGTGGCGCACGGACCTCGTGATCACGAATCGCGACCCGCACAGAACCGCGATCGTGGCGATGATTTACGACCCGATCGGACGTGCACCGCTCCACCTGACGAACACGATCGACCCGCACGAGACGCTCGTGTTCACCGACTTCGTCGGCACGCGCGCCGGTCTGCCGAACAGCTTCGGAACGCTGACTCTCGTCACCGACAACGAAGCGCCGGTCGCCGCGCATGCGCGCGTCTACAACACCGGCAACGCCGCCGGCGAGTTCGGGCAGATCGTTCAGGGCTTGCCGATCTCGGAGTTGCCGCGCACCGCCTGGCTGAATGGCCTCATCGGCTCGCGCGGCTTCCGCACGAACGTCGGCATCGCCAATCCGAACGCGACCGACCTCGGCTTCAGCATCACCTGGTACGACAAATTTGGCGAATCGCACGGCAGCGCGGGACTCATCGTCGTCCCGGCCTACGGCGTACTGCTGTACAACGACATCTTCAACAGGGTCGGCATGCCGCACGACGAGGGGTTGACGCTGCGCATCACCGCCACCTTGCCGGTGTATGCGTACGCGTCGGTCGTGCGCAACGACACAGGCGATGCCTACACGATCGTCGGTGACGGCCCGAACTGAGCGGAACGCCGCGGTCAGCCGGCGGCCGCGGAGCTCGGGCGCATCGCGGCCGGTTCTTCATCGAGCCTGGTGCCACGCACGATGAAGAACAGCGCGACCGCGGCGAGGATCGCGCCGTTGACGCCGAGCGCGACGCTGATCGACCAGCGTTGCGCGACATAGCCGGCGATGAGATTGCCGAGCGGCATGCCGCCGCGAAAGGCGAGCATGAAGATCGACATCACGCGCCCGCGCATCTCATCGCTGGTCGTCAACTGCACGAGCGAGCTGTAGAGCGCAATCACGCCGACGATGCATGCGCCGGCGAAGAACGAGATCACGAGCGAGAGCGGCAACGAGCGCGAGAGCGCAAACGCGACCAGGAGGCAGGCGAACGCGAGCTGCAGCGTCAGCGCGACTCTCCCCTTCTTCGCCGCGTGCACCGTGCCGGCGACGATCAGCGCGCCCAGCACCGAGCCGAGGCCGTATGTGGTCATCATCCAGGCGTAGCCGCTCGCGTTGAGGCCGAAGACCGATTTCGCGACCACCGGCAGAAATGTCACGATCGGCATCCCGAGGAACGTTCCCGCGAACGCGAGGAACGTCAGCACGACCAGCTTCGGGCGGCTCGTGACGAAACGGACTCCGTCTTTCATCTCCGACATGAGGCCGCGCCGCGCGTCGGAGGGCGGCGGACCCGGCGTGCGGATGAGCAGCATCGCCACGATGACGGCAATGAACGAGAGGCCGTTGACCAGAAAGCAGATCGCGGCGCCCCAGGCCAGCAACGCGGCGCCGGCGAAGATCGGCCCGATGACCCGCGCGAGATTGAACTGCATCGAATTCATCGCGACCGCGTTCGGAAGGTCTTCGCGTTTGACGAGCGTCGGCAGGAGCGAAATGTAGGCGGGACCGCTGAACGACTGCGCGCTGCCGGTGAGAAACGAGAGGACGAAGATGTGCCACACCTTCACGTTTCCGGAGAACAGCAGCGCCGCGAGAATGAACGCGAACGACATCTGCAGGTACTGCGAGAGCAGCATGATCTTGCGGCGCTCGACCCGGTCCGCGACGACACCGCCGAACAGGGAGAAGACGAGCATCGGACCGGTCGCGAGAAAACCATCCACGCCGAGGAGCAACGGCGAGTTCGTCATCTGCAGGACGACCCAGCCCTGCGCGACGGTCTGCATCCAGGTGCCGGTGGTCGACAGAAACGCGCCGATCCACACCAGGCGGAAATCGCGGTATCGCAGCGCGCTGAACGTCCGCGCGAGCGCGCCGCGGGGCGGTGGTGCGGCGCAGTCGTTCTCGAGCGCTTCTTCTTCCGGGAGCGACGCGCTCATGCTCGAATCTTCAACCGGGCCGCGGTGCCCGCTGTGTGCGCGTGAC
>DASVUA010000673.1:0-3485 GCA_036387295.1 Thermoanaerobaculia bacterium
CCGCGGATGATCAGCGGGAGCACAAGGAACGAAACGATCCCTTCCGTGTCGTACAACGAGCGACGCGCGTCTACGGCGGGCCATGCACGCACGTCGGCGATGAGCAGTGGTCCGGGAAGCATCGCCGCGACGTTTCCATCCGTCGGCGCCTCGATCTCGAACGTCGAATAGTCGGACGACAAGCCGGTGGTCGCCGCAATCCGCCACATCCGCTCGCGTGACTCGAGCCGCCACATCGCCACCGCATCGGCGCCGAAGAAGCGGCGTGCGTGCTCGACGATCTGGTCCCGCAGCTCTTTGCCGGCGACGGTAGCCTGGGTGAGCATCGCCAGGTCCCGCAACGCCCGGGCCACGGACGTCGCCGTCATCCCGGCGGCAGGGGTCATCGGATCTGCGACGGACATTCGATCCGATCTATGCAAAAACGGAGACAGCAGGCCGTTCTGTGTCGTTCAAGGCCTGCACCCGCATCCGCCACGTTCTACCTGCGCCGCGCCCGCAGGTCGGGGCGGCGAGCGCCGCGACAGGGACGCGGAGGTCATCGGCGCTCAGACGTGAGCCTTCTGACCGTATCGGCGAGCTCCATCGGATCGACAGGCTTCTTCAGATACGCGTCGAAGCCTGCGTTCAGTGCGCGGAGCCGGTCCTGCGGTCTGCCGTACGCGGTCAGTGCCACGACGAGTGTCGTACTCGCCGGCTCTTCTCGCGCGCGCACGGCGCGGATGAAGTCGTAGCCGTCTTCCTCCGGCATGGCGATGTCGCAGAGAACGATGTCCGGCTCCTGCTCGTCGAGCGCCTGCAAGCCCTCGCGCACGGAGGACGCGGCATGGACGGTGGCCTGGGTCCGGCGGAGGATGGCCACCGCAACGTGGCGCGTGTAGTCCTGATCGTCGACGACCAGCACCTTCACTTCGGTCAGCAGCGGCAGGTTGCCGGCGCGCTGCGAAGGGAGGGGTGCTTCACCTTCTACTCGAGGCGCAACCGTCGGCGCCGATTCGAGGACCGGGAACTCCACGGTGAACGTCGCGCCGCGGTTCAGCCCTTCGCTCTCCGCCCGCACGACGGCTCCGTGCAGCTCGACCAGCGTCCGGACGATCGCCAATCCGAGGCCGATGCCTCCTTGTGCTCGCGTAGTCGAGCTGTCCGCCTGCCGGAACGGCTCGAAAACGTGCGGCAGGAATCGCGGTTCGATTCCTTTCCCGGTGTCTTGCACGATGAGCCGGACGATCGAGCCCTCTTGCGTCACGCGAACGGTGACGGTGCCGCCTTTCGGCGTGAACTTCAGGGCGTTCGAGACGATGTTCCAGATCACCTGTTGCAGCCGCCCCTCGTCTCCTGCGATCGGCGGTACGGCCGGAGGGAGGCTGCTGAGGATGTCGACCTTGCGCGCCGTCGCGGTCGGATAGAGGGCGGTAATCGCGGCGCGCGCCACGCTGCACAAGTCGACCGGCTGCGCATTGAGCGTGAGCTTGCCGGTGGTGATGCGCGAGGTGTCGAGAACGTCCTCGATGATCTGCGCCTGAGCCGACGCTGCCTGTTCGATCGCCTCGACCGCCACCGCCGCCTCGGTCTGGCTGAGACCCATCCGGAGGAGGCGCGCCCAGCCGAGAACCGCCGTGATCGGCGTGCGCAACTCGTGAGACAGCGTGGCGAGGAACTCGTCCTTGATCTGGCTGGCGCGCCGCAGCTCGACCGCCTGCTCCTCGATCCGTTTCCGCGCAATCACCTGCCCCGTGACGTCGGTGCCGTGCGCAAACACACCATCGATCCCCCCTTCCGCGTTTCGCGTAGCCTGATACACAAAGTCGACGAACCGTTCCTCGATGTCGTCGCCCCGCTTGAGCATGACGCGAACTTCAGCGCCGCTGAACGGCGTGCCGGTCGTGTAAACCTCGTCGAGCAGTTCGAAGAAGCCCTGCCCCTGGATCTCGGGAAGCGCCTCTCGGACGGCGTGACCGATGATGTTGCGGTGCTCGCCGATCAGCCGCATGTAGGCGGGATTCGCTTCTTCGAAAATGTGACTCGGCTCGCTCATGCGAGCCATGAAGGAAGGGGCCAGCTCGAAAATCTCGCGGAGGTTCATCCGCTCGCGGTCGATCGCGTCGCGCAGTTCACGGATCACCGTCACGTCGGTGTTGATCCCGACCCACCGGACGATCCCGCCGCCGGCGTCACGAAGCGGACGCACCCGCGTCAGAAACCAGCGGAACGCTCCGTCGCGACGACGCAGCGGGAACTCCATTTCGAAGTCGTTCCCAGTCGCAATCGACGCGGCCCAGCGTTCGACGACCTCCCCAAGCAAGGCCGGGTCGTGCACCGACTGCCAACCCCAGCCGGCCATCTCTTCCGGCGTCGAGCCGGTGTACTCGTACCACCCGCGGTTGTAGTAGTCGATGTACCCGTCCGGCCGGGCGGTCCAGCCGAGCTGCGGCATGCAGTCGAACAGCTCGAAGAAGAGACGCAGATCCTCGGTGGGTGCTCCCTCCATCGTCGCTACCTGATCGTTCATCGGCCTCCGGTAACCCGGGCGTCGCTCCCCTTGATCGCGCCGAGCGGCGAGGTCCCGCTCGAACGTCCGTGCCTTTCGGGTGCCAAGTCGCTGGGGACGCCCTTGCCACTAGGCGGGCCCGAACCGGCTACTCCTCCTTTTCCTGCGCCCGCTGCAGGAACCCGAAGAGCTTCGGATAGAGCATCCCTGCCGCTGCGAGTTCCACCGCCTGGCGGACGGATTTCGCCACCTCGGACAGCTCGAACGGCTTCGGGAACACGGCGAAAACGTGATCGCTCGCGAGCAGCTCGAGCGTGTCGCGCGAAACGACCCCGCTCGTGAAGGCGATCACCGGCGTCTTCTGCCGCCTGCGCGAAACGTGAATGAACTCGCGCAGTTCGTCGCCAGGCCGCGAGATGTCGACCATCTAAAGTCGAACTGCTCACTCTTGAACACGCTGAGCGCATCCTCAGGAGACTCCCGCTCCACGATCTCCTCAGCGCCGGCATGCTGCCTGAGAATCAAAACCTGCAGCCTGCGGATACTCTCGTCCGGCTCGACCACCAGCGCGCGCCTCGACTCCTTCATCGCCTCTGCTCCTTCAGAAGCCCGTTCAGCCGTTCTCATGCCCGAGCCTCGTGCCCCCGGGTGACGGAGATGCTGCCGAAGGACCGCCGGAAAGCCACGTTGCGACGTGCGAGTGCCTTTCCCTCGTTCGTCATCCTGAGCCCCGCAGAGGGCGAAGGACCTTCTCCGTTGCATGGTGGAAGGTCCTTCGCCGTCTTCGCGGCTCAGGATGACAAGATCGTAGTTGTGTCATCCCGAGCGAAGTCGAGGGATCCCCTGCGGATGCACGACCCTTGCGCTGCGGGAAGGGGATTCCTCGACTTCGCTCGGAATGACACATGAGTACGTGTCGCTCGTATTAGCGTGTCATCCCGCGCTTCAGCGCGGGATCCCCTGCCGAAGCGAGACGCCGTTGCTCGTTTGCAGGGGA